>DATLLM010000046.1:0-3550 GCA_035537855.1 Chloroflexota bacterium
GGGGGACGGTGGCGGCGGCGAGTCCGCCCCCGGGCGCCGCCCACGGCGCGGCGCTGAGCTTCACCCTGCCCCTGCACCCGCCCGGGCTTCCGGTGCCGAACGCGCCGCCGCCGGACGTTGAGGCCGGGGACGAGCCGGCGCCGCCGGCGGCGCGGCGCGGCGTGGCATGATCTCCCCGCGAAAAGGGGGACCGCGGTGGCGACGGCAGGAGCGGCGGAGGCGACGGTCGAGCGGTCGGGCGCCAGGGTGCTGGTGGTCGACGACGACTCGCAGATCCTGCGCGCGCTGCGCACGAACCTCTCGGCGCGGGGCTACCAGGTGCAGGTGGCCGTCGACGGCGAGGGCGCCCTGGAGACGTTCGCCCGGCACCGCCCGGACCTGATCGTGCTCGACCTGGGGCTGCCGGGGATCGACGGGCTGGAGGTGATCCGCCGGGTGCGCGAGCAGGCCCAGACGCCCATCCTGGTGCTCTCCGCCCGGGAGGGCGAGCCGGACAAGGTGCGGGCGCTCGACCTGGGCGCGGACGACTACCTGACCAAGCCCTTCGGGGTGGACGAGCTGCTCGCCCGGGTGCGGGTGGCCCTGCGCCACGCCGCCGGCCCGGCGACCGGGACGGCGCCCGTCTTCCGCACCGCGGACGGCGACCTGGAGGTGGACCTGGAGCACCGGCGCGTCCTGGCCCGGGGCGAGGCGGTGCACCTGCGCCCGACGGAGTACGAGCTGCTGAAGGCGTTCATCGCCTACCCGGACAAGGTGCTGACCCACCGCTGGCTGCTGCAGCGCGTCTGGGGGCCGGAGTACGGCAGCGAGGGGCACTACCTGCACGTCTACGTCGCCGCCCTGCGCAAGAAGCTCGAGGCCGACCCCCAGCGCCCGCGGCGGATCCTGACCGAACCGGGGGTCGGCTACCGCTTCCGGGCGGACTGACCGGCCGGCGCCTCCCCGGCCGGCACGCCGCGCGCGGCCGCGGCCCGCTCGACGGCGCTCAGCAGGCCCGCCGGGGCGCCCACGACGCGCACCCGGGTGATCCGGCTCTGGGGGTCGGTCAGGAGGTCGCAGAGGGCCTGGGCCTGCGCCTCGTCTTCCGCGGAGGGGAGGGCGGCGGTCGGCGGGCCCGGCGCCGCCGGCGGACGCCGGCCGGGGCGCCCCGGCCGCCCGGGGGGGCAGGGCAGCAGGCGGCGGAGCGATGCGGCGAGCGTCGAGCGGCGGTCCGTTTCCATCCCCCAGAGCGTGCCGCGGGGAGGCTCAAGGGGATGTCAAGGACCGGCCCGTGGCACTCAAGATTCGCTCAAGGTTCCCGCGGACGCCGGCGGCGGCTCAGTCGTAGAGGTGGTAGGGGATGCTCGTCACCACCGTGCGGGGCCGGAAGAGCAACGCCCCCTTGAGCATCAGCGCGGTCTGGGTGTGCAGCAGGTGCTCCCACCAGTGGGCGGGGATGAACTCGGGGAGGAGGACGGTGACGATGGTCGTGCCCTCCGGGTGGCGGCGCTCGATGGCGTCGACGTAGCGCAGGAGGGGCCCCACGAGGGTGCGGTAAGGGGCCTCGATGATCACCAGCTGCACGCCGGGGGCGAGGCGCTCCCACTTCTCCTGGAGCTGGTCGGCGCTGTCCGCGTCGTCGGTGACGTGGACGGCCTGGATGACCACGTTGCCCCCGGCGTCGCCGGCGCCGGGGGCGCCGGTGAGGGACCAGGCGTAGGCGATGGCCCGGGCGGCGGCGCGGTTCAAGTCGGGGACGGGAATCAGCACGTAGTGGTGGAGGTGCTTGCGCAGCTGATCGGGGCGCTCCTCCGGGTTGTTGGGGTCGAGGGTGAGGAGGTCGGTGATGGAGTCGAAGTGGTGGCGGATGCCGAGCAGGAGGAAGACGAGGCCGGGGATGAGCACGAGCACCACCCAGGCGCCCTGGGAGAAGCGGGTGACGCCCACGACGACGGCGACGATGGCCGTGGTGGCGGCGCCGATCGCGTTGACCGTCAGGCGCAGGCGCCAGCCGGGGCCGCGCTGGCGCCACCAGCGGACGACGAGGGCCGCCTGGGAGAGGGTGAAGGCGGTGAAGACGCCGATCCCGTACAGGGGCAGCAGGCCGGTGACGCTGCCCTTGAAGAGCAGGATCAGCGCGGCGGCCAGGCCGGCCAGGATGATGATCCCGCTGCTGAAGGCGAGGCGCTCGCCGCGGAAGGCGAAGTGGGCCGGCAGGAACTTGTCCCGGGCCATGAAGTAGGCCAGGCGGGGGAAGTCGGCGAAGGCGGTGTTCGCCGCCAGGACGAGGAGCAGGGCGGTGGCGAACTGCACGACGTAGTAGGCGGGGCCGATGCCGATGAGGGTGCGGGTGAGCTGGCTGTTGACCGTCTCCACCTCGTGCGGGTCGGGGACGATGTGCAGCCAGCTGGAGAGGAAGGAGATGCCGACGAAGATGACGGCGAAGCAGGTGGCCATGATCACCAGGGTGATGCGGGCGTTGCGGCTCTCCGGGGCCTTGAACGCGGCCACCCCGTCGGCGATGGCCTCGGTGCCGGTGAGGCCGACGGCGCCGGAGGCGAAGGCGCGCAGCACGAGCAGCAGGCCGAGGGCCTGGATCCCTTCGGCGGCGTGGACGGCGGGGGTGCCGTCGTCCAGGGGCGGGACGTAGACCGGGACGACCCCGGTGAGGTAGAGGAAGAGGCCGTAGGCGAGCAGGGAGAGCATGGCGACCAGGTAGATGTAGGCGGGGGCGGCGAACAGGGTGCCGGACTCGCGCAGGCCGCGCAGGTTGCCCCAGGCCATCAGGGCGACGGCGGCGACGGCGATCAGCACCCGGTTCTCGTAGAGCGCGGGGAAGGCCGAGGTCAGGGCGGCGACGCCGGCGCTGACCGAGACGGCGACGGTGAGCACGTAGCCCACCTGGATGGAGCAGCCGGCCACCAGGCCGGGGATGACCCCCAGGTTGTCGCTGCTGACGATGTAGCTGCCGCCCCCCTTGGGGTAGGCCTTGATGGTCTGCTGGTAGGAGATGACGACGACGACCAGCAGGGCGACGATGGCCAGGGTGAGGGGCATGGTCAGGGCCAGGGCGGCGACGCCGGCCAGGGCGAGGACGCGCATGATCTCCTCGGTGGCGTAGGCCGACGAGGAGATGTTGTCCGAGCCGAAGACGGCCAGGGCCTGCGTCCGGGAGAGGCGCTCGTGGCCCTCGTGCTCGCTGCGGATGGGGCTGCCGATGAGCGCCAGCCGGGCGCGGCGCCAGAAGCGCCCGACGGCGCTGCGGGGCTCGGGCGTCGAGCTGATCTCGTAGACGCCGCGCTCGAGGCGGCGCACGCCCTCCATGCGGGGCCGGCTGAGGCGCACGGCGCGGTCGCCGGGGTGCATCCCGCGGCGCGACTCGCGCTCCGGGGCGAGGATGTCCACGTGGCGGCTGACCCGATCCGCCTGACCGGCGCCGGCCGCGGCCCCCGGCGGCGGCGCAGGACTCTCCGGGAGCGGGGGGGCGGTCCGGGCGCCGGCGCCGGTGCCGGCCGCGGCGGGGGACGCCGCCCCCGGCGGCGGCGCCGCGGCCGGCGGCGGACCTCCCGGC
>DATLLM010000047.1:0-5332 GCA_035537855.1 Chloroflexota bacterium
AGGAAGAGCAGCAGCCCGGCGGTGACGCCCATGAGGAACCCGAAGCCCCGCCGGCCGAGGGCCCGCAGGGCGGGGTACCAGAGCAGACCGAGGAACACCGGCACGACGCCGACGCAGACGCCGATCAGGGTGAAGGCGACCGGCAGCGGGCCCGTCGGCGCCGGCGTCTCGAAGGCCACCGGGATCTCGTGCACGACGACGACGGCCCCGGCGGTGCCAGCGCTCAGCCCTGCTGACCCCGGAGGAACTCCAGCATCAGGCGGCAGACGGCCTCGGGCTGCTCCTGCTGGACCCAGTGCCCGGCCCCGTCCAGCAGGTGGATGCCCCGCAGATCGGTGCAGACCGTGTCGCGCATCGCCTCCAGGCGCCCGGCCCGCTGGTAGACGCCCCAGTCGCGCGCGCCACTGACGAACAACGAGGGCACGTCGATGGTGCGCCCGGAGTACAGCCGCAGCTCGGCCGTGTAGGCGGGGTCCGTTTGCAGGCGGTACGACTGCAAGCCGCCCTGGAATCCGGTCCGGGTGTACTCGTCGCTGCACACCCGAAGCTCCTCCTCCGTGAGCCACCGGTTCGCCGCGATCTCCGCGGGCGAGGGCATGTCCGGGGCCACGTTCTCGGGCATCGTCTTGTCCAGATCCATGACGTAGTAGCGCGGCAGCTTGGCGAGCTCGGCGGCGCTGAACGCCGTGAGCGGGTGGGGCTGGTTCCCCTTCCAGTCCGCGCTCTTGACGTGGTAGTAGGCGCGCAGGAAAGCGTGGATGCCCTGCTTCGCATGAACCCACTCGTCGTTCGCCTCGCGCCGCGCGTTGTCCCGGTGGTAGTGCTTCCGCGGGCGGGGCAGCGCCGCCAGGTCGTCGTGCACGGTCGGGCCGGCCGGGGCCGGGGCCGAAAGCGGCGGCGCGTTCGCCGTATCGAACGGGAACGACGGCGCCCCCTCGAACGGCGCCGTCATCAGCAGCATGGAGCGGAACACGTCCGGCCGGATCAGCGTCGACCAGGCCGCGACCGCCGCGCCGAAGTCGTGCCCCACGACCATCGCCACGCGGCGATACCCGAGCGCGGAGACCAGCCCGAGGGTATCGCGCACGCGCTCCATCGGCCGCCACGGCCAGAGGCTGTCGTCGAAGGCGACGTCCGTGCCCCCGCTGCGCCCGTAGCCGCGGTGCTCCGGCGCCGCCACGTGGTAGCCGGCCGCGGCCAGCGGCGGCATCACCTTGCGCCAGCTATACGCCAGCTCCGGAAAGCCGTGCAGCAGGAGCACGAGGGGCCGTCCGGGCGCCTCGAATCCGGCCTCCAGGAGGTGCAGGGTGACGCCGTTGTTGGTGTCAACGAAGCGGGAGCGAATCCCGACGGGGATGGTGGTCTGGCCGTAGGCGACGGCGCCGTTGCTGGTTCCTGCCATGGTCCCCCCTCGCGCGCAGCGCATCCGGAATCTGCGCTCCCGATTATGGTGACTCCGCTGCCTCCGGCGCCGCGGGTGCGCCGCACCAGGCGCCACGCACCGAGCGTGTGGGGCGGCGCGCCCGAGGGGCGGCGCCTGCCGGCGCGCGGGGCACCGCCCGCGGCCGGGCCGCGCAACTGGGCCGGGTCACCGCTGGCGCCGGGGATGGGGCGCTTCCCGGCCGCGCCCGCGCCGCCGCCGGCGGGGCCGGCGGCAGCGAGCCCGTCGCCGCAAGGCCCCCCGCCGGTCAGACGCCACCGCTCTGCGTCACATCCCCGCCGCCGGTGACCGTGTCCGGGCCGCAGTTGGGCGAGCTGGGGCGGCAGACGCCGCCGATCGCGGCCGGACCGATGCCCCCGTAGCCGAAGCGGTTCCCCCCGCCGCCGGCGACCGTCTCCGGGTCGCAGCTGGGCTGGCCGGGCGGGCAGTTTCGGAGCGTCTCTGGGCCGGCCGGTGCCCCGGCGGCCAGCTCCGGACCGCAGTTGGGCGAGCTCGGGGGGCAGACGCGGCCGATCTGGTCGGGCCGGGGCAGCGCCCCGGCGGCGGCCCGGCCGGCGGGGACTGCGGCGCCCAGCGCCGTGAGGGCGAGCGCTGCGCACAGCACGGTCCGCGCGAGACCGGCCGGTGGTCGTCTGGTCGTCATACGGTTCGCTGCTCCGGCCGCGGTGTCTCCTCCCACCCTAGCCCCGAGGCCGGCGGCGCGCAGCGGCAAGACTACCCATCCGCGGACGGCTCGGGCGGCTCGGGCGGCTGCCGGTCCCGCCGGCATTGAGCGTGGTCGAGCCAGACCACGACGGTCGACTGCACCGACGACCCGCTCGCCGCGTCGCGCCCAGGGCTCACTCAGTCGACGAGCGCCTGTGTGCCCTGGGCCGCCCGCTTCGCTACGTGGTCTGAGATGTACTCGGCGTCTTCGCCCACACCGTAGATGAAGAAAGACTTGTACTTCGTGAGCCATCTGAGGCCCACGAGGTAGAGGCCGGGGACGGCTGTGACGCCCGCGCGGTGCAGAGGCTCGCCGTCGGTGCCGAAGATGGGGGCGTCGAGCCACGAGAAGTTCGTTCGGAAGCCCGTCGACCAGATGACGGAAGTGACATTCGCGCTTGCCAGATCGAGCGTGTCGAGGTGCTTTGGGTCGGCGTGCGCTGATGCACTCGGCTGGTTCGGCTCGTCGGGCAGATCCAGGCTGCGCTCTCTGGCGAGCTCGTCTGCTGCGCGCTTGAACGCTTCGCGCGCCTCGTCGCCGGCGGCGAGGCTCGACCGGAGGGTGGGCTCGATGCTGACGCGTCCGTCGCTGATCCCGCGTATCCGACCGAGCAGGGTCATTCCCTCCGCCGCGAGCCCACGGAGATCCATGTCGTGGCCCCCGCCTACGCCGGTGAGAAGCGGTGGGGGGAGACTCCGGGCCTCAGGGGAGGGAAGCGCCTCCACCGACTGATCGAGGCGTCCCATCTGGATCAACCACCACATGGCGTCTCTGCCCCGGTAGCGCCTCGGCAGCGGCCTCAGCCTCCCGACGGAAAGGTAGACCTCGCGCCCGTTCCGGTGCAGGCCTTCGGCGATCTGGGTGCCTGAGTTGCCGCCGCCGACGACCAGGACGGCCCCGTCGGGGAGCTGGCGAGCGTTGCGGAACCCACTCGAGTGCAGCTGGAGGACGCTCGCCGGGACGGAGGCGGCAAAGGGGGGAATCACGGGTTCGTGGAACGGTCCCGTGGCCACCACCACGCTCCGCGCTTCGTAGTCCCCCCGACTCGTCGCAACGGTGAGCTGCCTCCCGTCCGATGCTCGAGCGACGCGGCGGACGGTTGTGCCTCCACGCACCGGAGCGGCGAAGGACCTCGCGTACGCCTCGAGGTGACGCACGTACTCGTCTCGAGCGTCGAAGCCGTCCGGGTCCGATCCCTGATAGGGAAACCCGGGGAGTTGCGACATCCAGTTGGGGGTGAGCAACGTCAGCGAGTCCCAGCGTTCGCTTCTCCAGCGTTCGGCGAGCCGCCCACGTTCGAGGACGACGTGGTCTACGCCGCGGCGGGTCAGGCCGTAGCTCACGGCGAGGCCGCTGTGCCCTGCTCCGATGACCACCGTGTCTCTGCGTTCCATGCCTGCGCCCCCTGAGCGTACACGGGCGGCGCGCTGCCTGGACATCTCACGGGCGTGCAGGCAGCGCCGGCCGGCGGGCGTGCTGGCGCTGATGACGGAGCGGCGGTCGCGCACGAGCGGCCCCGGAGCGCCGGCGCCCGCCGGCCGGGCCAGTCCGACCCGGCAGGGCCCGTCTAAGCCCCACCGGGCCACGTCGCGCTCGAAGGGGAGCGGCGCCTGGGGCACACCATCCGCGGCGTCGGTGAGTCGGTCAGGTGACGCCCTTGCTCCCCAGTTTGGCGTCCACGATCGCTTTCTGGGCCAGGTCGGCCCAGTCCTTGGCCCCCAGCTGGTTGGCCTCGACTCGGGCCCAGGCGTCCTTGGTCTTCTCGTCGACCTCGTTGAACTCCTCGTACTTGAGCATCCCGCAGTAGCTGGGCGGCGTGTTCTGGGCGGTGAGCAGGGGCGCCCGGCCGCTGACGCCCCCGGTCTGCCGCTCGAACTCCTTCTGGGCGATCTCCGAGTAGCGGGGGTCCTTGTAGGGCGCCACCTGGTGGCTGTTCGACGGGGGCTGGAGTCCCGCGTTCTCCGGCTTGGCCATGTACCACTTGAACAGGGCCCACACCGCGTCCATGTCCCCGGCGGGGATGTTCTTGCCCACGTGCAGCGAGTGCGGCCAGATGCGGCCGGAGATGTTCTTGCTGCCCGCCGGGCCGGAGTAGGGGAGCGTGGCCAACCGCCACGTGAACTGCGCGTCCTTCAGGCTGAGCGGGCAGCAGGTGTACATCATGGCCGCCTTGCCGGCCAGGAAGGCGTTGGCCGCGCCGCCGGCCAGCTGCTTCGCCTCGTCGGCACCGGGCACCACGCGGTACCGGTGCACCACGTCCATCCAGAACTGCTGCCCCTTGATGTGGTCGGGGTGGTTGACGAACGCCTGCCGCTTGGCGTCGTCCCAGGTCGTCTGCCCGTACCAGGTGCCGCGGTTGAAGTGGTAGGCGTGGACGTTCAGCATCCCGGCCTGCTGCCCCGGCTTGGTCAGCCGCTGCGCCACCTCCAGGAACTTCTCCAGCGTCCAGCTGCGGTCGGCGGTGTCCGCCGGCGGCGCGGGGACGCCCTCCCGGTCGAAGAGGTCCTTGTTGTAGGCGAAGGAGTCCGAGGAGACGGACACCGGGAAGGCGTAGAGCACCCCCCGGTAGCTGTACTGGTCGATGGGCAGGGGCAGGAACAGATTCTCGGGGCTGAGCTTGTCGGCCTTGAAGAAGCTGCTCAGCTCGCGGATCGTGCCCGTCCGGGCCAGGTCCAGCCACACCCCCCAGTCGTTCTGGGCCAGGTGGGTCGCCGTGCCGGCGGCCGCGAGGGCGGCGAACTTCTGCCGCGCGCCGGGCGCCCCCGGCCCGCCGGCCAGCACCACCTCCACGGTGATGTGGGGGTGGGCCTGGGAGAAGAGCTTGAACTGCTCGTCGTCCTTCTCCGCGCCGACGCTCCCGGGCGCGTGGCCGTTGAGGTAGGAGAGCGTCACCGGCCTGGTCGAAGCGGATTCCGGAGCCGGCGCGTTGGCGCCCGGCGCGGCGCAGGCCGCGAGGGTCCCGCCCGCCAGCACGGCGCCTCCCGCAGACAGGCGCCGCCGCGTCCACCTCCACCCCCTCCGTGGCGCGTCAGTGCGTGGTTGCTCCATGGTCGCCCCCTCCGCCCGGGCGGCGCCCCGGACGGAGGGGGCGACCATGGAGCAACCACGCACTGACGCGCCACGGAGGGGGTGGAGGTGGACGCGGCGGCGCCTGTCTGCGGGAGGCGCCGTGCTGGCGGGCGGGA
>DATLLM010000048.1:0-2925 GCA_035537855.1 Chloroflexota bacterium
CAGCCGGCGCGCGGGCGCACCGTCCGGCGGGCCGCGCGGCGCCAGGGCGGGACTCAGGCCCCAGGGGCGGGCCCCAGGGGCGGGTCAGGGCACCAGACGCAGGAAGCGGGCCACCTGGTAGAGGTTGAGGTCGAAGCCCCAGCCGAACACCTTCGGCGTCAGCAGGTGAGGGTCGTTCGGATTCCACCACCGCGCCCTGACCCGCTCCCAGGTGGGCGCGCGCCAGTCGTAGGGGAGGCCGAGGAAGACACCGGTTCGTGGAGCGGGCACGGGCTGAATCTCCTTCTGCCTAACACTACCGCGGCGCCGCCCGGCGCCTTACGCGCCGCGCCGGCCGGCCACCCGCCACACTCGTCACCGGTGACCGGCTATCCGGCGCGACGCCCGGCGGCGTCGAAGCGGATGACCCGCCCGCTCTCGGCGGACTCGTTCGCCGCCAGACAGACGTCGAGACTGCGCGCGGCGTCCTCGTAGTCCTGGCGCAAGGCGGACCGGTCGCCCGTCTCCAGGGCGCGCAGGAAGGCGTGCCCGATGGTCACCGTCGGCTCCTGGGCGACCGCAACGGACTCGGTCGTCCCGTCCTCGAAGAAGAGGTCGAGCTTGCCCCAGCCGTAGCGCAGCACCACGCCCTCGGCGACGATGTCCAGCGCGCTGTTGCCCGGGACCCGGGGGAACGCGGCGTAGGTGGTGCCGATGCTGCCGACGGCCCCTTCCGCGTAGCGCAGGGTGACGCTGTACGAGTCCCAGTTGTCCCAATCCTCGCTGCCGGCCAGGACGTGGTCGCCGTACTGGGCGTAGACCGACGCGACCTCGCCCAGCAGGTAGCGGGTCAGGTCGATGGGGTGAATCTGGTTCTCCACGATGTGCCCGCCACCCCAGGAGCGGTGCCAGTTGCCGCGGATGTCCGGCTTCTGGCGGTAGAGGTAGGAGTGCACCAGGCCCACCTTGCGCCCGGCGAGCACCTCCCGGGCGCGGCCGGCCGCCGCCGAGTAGCGGTGCTGCTGGCAGACCACCACCAGCCGGCCGGCCGCCGTGGCCGCCGCCCCCACCCGGCGCACCGACTCCATGTCCAGCGCCACCGGCTTCTCGATCATCAGGGCGCAGCCGGCGCCGAGCGCGTCGAGCGCCTGCTCCGTGTGCACCGCCGGCGGCGACGTCAGGTAGGCCACGTCCGGGTGCTCGGCGTCGAGCGCCTCGCGGTGGCCGGCGTAGACCCGGCCGCCGGTCCGGACCGCCAGCTGCTCCGCCCGCGCGGTGTCCGGATCGACCACCGCCACCACCTCGGCGCCGGCGTACTCCGCCGCCGCCCGGCCGTGGACGATCCCCCGCCGCCCCGCACCGAAAACCGCAACTCGCATCGCCGTCCCTCCTCGCCGGCGCCCCGCGGGCCCCAGGCAATCGACTCAGGGCGCAGAGGGTACCGTCCCGCCGGGGCCCGCTCGCGTCCGCCCGCGGCCGCTCAGGAGCCGCCCGGGCCGAACGCCGGTACCATCCCCCTGGGCAGAGGAGGAGCACCGTGGCGCAGCCGCCGAACATCATCCTGATCATCACCGACCAGCAGCGCTTCGACACCATCGGCGCCCTGGGCGCGCCCTACGCCCGCACGCCCCACCTGGACCGCCTCGCCCGGGAGGGGATCGCGTTCACCAGCTGCTTCGTCGCCGGCGCCTCCTGCGCCCCCTCGCGGGCCAGCCTGTTCTCGGGCTGCTACCCCCACACGGCGGGCGTGATGCGCAACGCCGACCCCTGGCGCGCCTGCTGGGTGGAGGACCTCGCCCGGGCCGGCTACCACTGCGTCAACGTGGGCAAGATGCACACCTACCCGTTCGAGGCGCCGATGGGCTTCCACGAGCGCTACGTGGTGGAGAACAAGGACCGCTACCTGGAGGGGCGCTACTTCTTCGACCGCTGGGACATCGCCTTCCAGGCCAACGGGCTGGAGCGCCCAGGGCGGGTGCGGTACCGCGAGCTGCCGGACTACGCCGAGCGCCTCGGGGCCATCTCCTGGGACCTCTCCGGCGCCCCCGAGCACCTGCACTCGGACGTCTACGTCGGCGGGCTGGCCCGCTGGTGGGTGGAGCGCAAGCCCCGCACGCAGCCCCTCTTCCTCCAGGTGGGCTTTCCCGGACCGCACCCCCCGTACGACCCGCCGGCGGCGTACGTCGAGGCGTTCCGGGACGCCGCCTTCCCCCTGCCCCACCCGACGGAGGCGGAGATCGAGGCCCTGCCGGCGCCCTTGCGGGCGATGCGCGTGCACAACACCGAGGTCGACCACGACTCCATCTTCTGGTCGCTCGACCCCAGCCCGGCGCAGCTACAGCGACTGTGGGCCCACTACCACGCCAACGTCGCCCTGATCGACGCCCAGGTGGGCGCCCTCCTGGGTGCCCTGGAGGAGGGCGGCTACCTCGAGAACGCCGTCGTCGTCTTCACCTCCGACCACGGCGACTGCCTGGGCGACCACGGCCAGATCCAGAAGTGGACGATGCACGACTGCATCACCCGCGTGCCGTTCATCGTCTGGTCGCCGAATCGCTTCGGCGGTGGCCGGCGCGAGGAGGGGCTGTGGCAGCAGATGGACCTGGCCCCGGCCCTGCTCGAGCTCGCGGGCGTGCCCGTCCCCGAGGGCTGGGAGGCCGTCTCCCTGCTCCCCGCCCTGCGGGGGGACGTCGCGCAGTCCGGACGCGAGCACGTCTTCTGCGAGCAGGCCGGGGACAACATCCTGGCCGGCACCGAGCTGATGACGATGGTCCGCTCCGCGACGTGGAAGCTGGTGCACTACCTGGGCGTCGAGGAGGGCGAGCTCTACCACCTGCCCTCCGACCCGGGCGAGCGCAGCAACCTCTGGACGAGCGAGGACGCCACGCACCGCGCGCAGCGGGCGCGCCTGCTGGAGGCCGTGCTGGAGTGGCGCCTGCGCGGTGG
>DATLLM010000049.1:0-5506 GCA_035537855.1 Chloroflexota bacterium
CCTCCCGGCTCAACCCGATCCAGGCCCTGCGCGCCGCCGCCCCTGCCGGAGGCTACTCGGCGCGCAGGGCCTGGATCGGGTTGAGCCGGGAGGCCCGCACCGCCGGGTAGACCCCGAAGAACAGCCCGACGGCCGCCGAGACGGCGACGGCCAGGGTGACGGCGTCCGCCGAGACCACCGTCTGCAGCGCCTGCCCGCCCAACGGCAGGCCGTTCAGCAGGTGCGCCCCGCCGGCGCCGAGGAGGATCCCCAGGGCGCCCCCGGCGACGCTGACCACCACCGCCTCGATCAGGAACTGGGTGAGGATGTCGCGGCGCTTGGCGCCGATGGCCTTGCGGATCCCGATCTCCCGGGTGCGCTCGGTGACCGACACCAGCATGATGTTCATGATCCCGATCCCGCCGACCACGAGGGAGATCCCGGCGACGGCGCCGAGGAACACGGTCAGGATCCCGCTGATCGTGCCGGCCGTGGCCAGCAGGTCCTGCTGGCTGCGGATGGTGAAGTCGTCCGTGGCCACCCGGTGGCGCTCGCGCAGCAGGACGGTGGTGTGCTCGGTGGCGGCCTGGGCGGTGGCGGCCGTGCCGTCGCTCAGCTGGACGTAGATCTGGGACACGGCCTGGCCGCCGCCGGCAGTCTGCGTCCGCCCCAGGCGGGACTGCGCCGTGGTCAGCGGCACCAGCAGCACGTCGTCCTGGTTGCCGGCGAGGCCGGCGCCCCGGGGCTCCAGCACGCCGATCACGCGCAGGGGGACGGTGTCCGTGCGCACCGTCTGCCCGATGGGGTCGTCCGCCCCGAACAGGGTCGCCGCCGTGCTCGGCCCGATCACCGCCACCAGCGAGCGGCCGGCGAGCTGCTCGGGGGAGATGAAGTCGCCGCGGCCCAGGTGCAGGCCGCGCACCGACTGGTAGTCCGGGGTGACGCCGAGGACGCGGGTGTTGGTGTTCTGCCCGTTGGCCACCAGCTGTGCGCTGCGGGCGCTCTCCGGGGCCACGGCCACCGCCTCGGGCACGCGCCCGGAGGCCAGGATGGCGGTCGCGTCCTCTGCGGTCAGGGTGGCGGCGCTGCCCGCCTGCCCCTGCACGCCCCCGCGGGTGGTGGCCCCGGGGGCGACGAAGAGGAGGTTGCTGCCCAGGCCGCCGATCTGGGCGGCGACGCTGGCCTGGACCCCCTGGCCGATGGCCAGCAGGGCGATCACCGAGCCGACCCCGATGATCATGCCCAGCATGGTCAGGGCGGCCCGCAGCTTGTTCGTGCCCAGCGCGCGCAGGGCGACGCGGACGCTCTCGGTGGGGTTCATCGGGGGGCTCCTTCCCCGGCGCCGGCCGGCCGGGCGATGCGCTGCTCGGCCGGGGGGACGGGCTCGTCCTGGCTGATCCGGCCGTCCCGGATGTGCAGGATGCGGCGGGTGTGGCGGGCGATGTCCGGCTCGTGGGTGACGAAGATGACGGTGATCCCCTGGTCGCGGTTGAGGCGCTGGAAGATGGCCATGATCTCCTCGCTGGTGCGGGTGTCCAGGGCCCCGGTGGGCTCGTCGGCGAGGATGATGGCCGGGGCGTTGACCAGGGCCCGGGCGATGGCCACCCGCTGCTGCTGCCCCCCGGACAGCTCCGTCGGCTTGTGGTGGGTGCGCCCCCCCAGCCCCACCGCCTCGAGCGCGGCGCGGGCCTTCTCGGAGCGGTTCCGGACGCCGGCGTAGAGCAGGGGCAGCTCCACCTGCTCCAGGGCGCTGGTGCGGGCCAGCAGGTTGAACTGCTGGAAGACGAACCCGATCTTGCGGTTGCGCACCGCCGCCAGCGCGTCGTCGGACAGCCGGCTGGTCTCCACCCCGTCCAGCCAGTACGTCCCCGCCGTCGGCTGGTCCAGGCACCCCAGCACGTTCATCAGGGTCGACTTGCCCGACCCCGACGGCCCCATGATGGCCATGAACTCCCCCCGGCGGACCGCAAACGAGACCCCGTCCAGGGCGTGGACGCTGACGTCCCCCATGGTGTAGGTCTTGGTCAGCCCCTCCACCTTCATGATGGCGTCCGCGCCCGGCGCGTCGGGTGCGCCCCTCTCGGAAGTGACCATGTCAGGGCCTGATCAGGACCGCCTGGCCGGGCCCGGGGCCGGGGCCGCCGAAGCCGGGCACGCGGGCGTTGGCGCTGGCGGCGGTGGTGGCCGGGATGACCACCCGGTCGCCGGGCTGCACCCCGCTGAGGATCTCCGTCATCTGGTCGTTCGCCAGGCCGGTCTGCACCTGCCGCGGCGCCGTCTTCCCCTCAGCGTCCAGCACCTCGACGGTGCGCGTCCGGCCCTGCGTGCGCAGCGCCCGGTTGGGGACCGAGACGACGTCCTCCTTGCTCTCGGTGATGATCTGGGCCGAGGCGGTCATCCCGGGGCGGATGCCCCGCGCCCGGGACGGGTCGACCTGGATCTGCACCGAGTAGTTGACCACGCCCTGGGTGACCGTGCCCACCGGGGCGATCACGGCGACGGCGCCGGGGATGCGCTGCCCCGGGAGGGCCTCCAGGGTCAGATTGACCACCTGCCCGGGCTGGATCTTGGCGATATCCGTCTCGTCCACCACCACGTCCACCCGCACCTGGCGGGTATCCACCAGGGTGACCAGGGCCACCCCGCTGCCCACCTGCTCGCCGACGGCGCCGCCCAGGGCGGACACCGTGCCCTCGTAGGGGGCCGTCAGCACCGTGCCGGCCAGGTTCGCCCTGGCCTGCTCCAGCTGCCCGGCCGCCTGGTCGACGGCGGCCTGGGCGATGACCAGCTCCTGGGCCGTCGCCCCGGCCAGCTTCAGACTGAGGGCCGCCTGGGCCTGGGCGAGCGACGACTGCGCGGTCAGGATGTCGTACCGGTTCCCGGAGACCAGCTTGTCCACGCTGGCCTGGGCCTGCAGCAGGGCCTGCTGCGCGGCCCGGACGTCGAAGTCGTTCGGGGTGGCCAGCTTGTCGAGGCCGGTCTGGGCGGAGATCACCGCCTGCTGGGCGCCGGCGATGTCCGCGGGGGAGGGATTCTTGAGCTTGTCGAGGCCGATCCGGGCCTGATTCAGCCCCTCCTGCGCCGTCTGCACGTCGTACGGGCTGGGGCTCTTGAGCTTGTCCAGGCTGGCCTGGGCCTGGTCGACGGCGGCCCTGGCCGCCTCGACGTCCGCCGGGGCGGGGCTCTTGAGCTTGTCCAGGCTGGCCTTCGCCTGCTCGACGGCCAGCTGCTGGGCCCGCACGTCCCACTCGCTCGGCCCCTGCTCCTTGAGCTTCTGGAGGTTGTTCTGGGCCTGGTTGAGGTTGATCAGGGCCTGCTTGACGGCCGCGTCCGCGCCCGCCCGGCTGGCCTCGGCCGCCGTCGCCGCGCTCGACCCCCGGGGCGCGGCCGCGCTCCCCACCGCCGGCGGATTGTTCGCCGCCGCGTCGGCCAGGGCCTTGTCGTAGGCCACCTGGGCGCTGTTCACGGCCAGCTCGGCGTTGGCCAGGTCCTGGGGGGTGGCGGTCGCGGGCTGGTCCTGCAGCTGGGCCATCTTGGTCCGCGCCTGGTCGAGCTGCGACTGCGCCGCGGCCAGGTCCTCCGGGCGCGGATTCAGCAGCGCCTGCAGCTTGACCCGCGCCGTGGCCAGCTGCGACTCGGCCGAGACGTTGTCCTCCGGGCGCGGGTGCTGCAGCTGCTCCAGCTTGTTCCGGGCCTGCTCCACCTGACTCTCGGCCGCGGCCAGGTCCTCGGCGCGCGGGTGCTGCAGGGCGGCGAGCTTGGCCTGCGCCGCCTCCAGCTGCGCCTGCCCGGCGGCGACGTCCTCGGCGCGCCCGCCGGCGAGCAGCTGATTCAGCTTGATCCGGGCCTGCTCAACCCCGCTCTGGGCCGAGACCGCGTCCGGGCCGCCGGCGACCGCCCGCAGCTGATTCAGCTTGATCTGCGCGGACTCCACCTGCGCCTGCGCCGACGCGATGTCCTCCGGGCGGCTCCCCGCCTGCGTCTGCTCCAGCTTGGCCACGGCGCTGTTGTGGCCGGACTGCGCCTGCGCCAGCGCGGCCTGCAGATCGGCGTCGTCCACCCTGGCCAGGACCTGCCCGGCCTTGACCTGGTCGCCGATGTTGACCAGCAGCTCGGTCAGGCGCCCGCCGGTCTTGAAGGTCAGCTTCGCCTGCGCCGGCGCGGCGACGCTGCCGCTGGCCGAGACGCTGGAGGCGATCGTGCCGCGCCCGACCTCGACCGCCGTCACCCGCGCCGCCGCGGCCGGACGCGGGGCGAACCTCTCGTAGGCCACGAACCCCCCGGCGGTGGTCAACGCCAGCACGCCGGCCAGGCTCAGGTACTGCATCGGCTTCAAGGCAGGTGCGCGCACGCTCTTCGACTCCTCGCGTCCACCGCTCGCGGCGCTCCACACGCCACCGCTCGGCCGGTCACCTCCGGCCCCGTCCGAACCCGGACCGGACCCCTCCGGACCGGCCGCAGCCCGGGTGAACCAGCCCAAGTCTCCCACCCCCAGCCTAACGCGATCTTTAGACCAGGTTAACGCTGTGTTAATCCCGAACGCGCCGGGGCGCCCGGTTACGCCGCCGGACGCGGGGTGCCGCCGGGTGGCGCCGCGTGCCGCCCGCTCGACCGGGAGGCGCGGGGGTGCTTTGATGGTGAATAGCGGGAGGAGGCGGCGGAGCGTGACGGCGGAGGCGCGGCGCGCGCTGGCGCGCGTGGGATTAACCATCGGGGAGTCGCCACCGGGCGTCCGGCCCGGCGGCGCGGGCGCCTACCAGGAGGCGGCCGCGGCCGCGCGGCCGCCCCGGGGGCGCGTCCGCGCGGCGGCGCGTGAGATTAACCGTCACGCCCCCAGATCAACCCTCCTCCGGGGGCCCGCCGCGGTGCCGCTGGCGGACGCCGTCGGGGCCTACCTCGACGCCGTCCGCGCCACCGGCCGGTCCGCCGCGACCGCGGCCACGTACCGCGGCGCCCTGGGGCGCTTTCTGGCCTGGGCGGCGGCGGCGCGCCCCGGCGCCGCCTGCGCCGACCTCGACCATGCCCCGGCCGACGCCTACGTCAGCTTCCTGCGCGACGGCTACCGGGCGCAGCCATCCGGCAAGGGGCTCCGCCTCTCGGACCGCTCCGTGCACCTGTACGTGAAGGTGCTCAAGGCGTTCGCCCGGTGGGGAGCCCGGGGCCGGCGCTACTGGCGGGCGAATCCGCTCGCCGAGTACCCGACGCCGGTATTCACCGAGGGGGAGATCGTCGCCCTGACCCGGGTGGAGCTGGCCGCCCTGCTCGCCGCCGCCGGCCCGGCGACCAGCTTCGCCGGCCTCCGGCTGCGGGCCATGCTGCTCCTCGCGCTCGACACCGGGCTGCGCCGGGGCGAGCTGCGCGGGCTGACGCTGCCGATGCTCGATCTGGCCGAGGGCCGGGTGCGGCTGCCGGGGGCGATCACCAAGACGCGCCGGCCCCGCGCGGTGCACGTCCAGCGCGCCGCCACCGGGGCCCTCCGCGCTTGGCTCGACGCGCGCGCGGCGCTCCCCGGCGTGCCGGCGGACGC
>DATLLM010000050.1:0-8177 GCA_035537855.1 Chloroflexota bacterium
GAAGCGGGGTTTCCACTCCTCCGGCACGAGGACGTCCACGGCGTCGTCGACCGTGATCTGTCCCAGCAGGCGCCCGTCGCCGTCCACCACCGGCAGGGCGATCAGATCGTAGTGGGCCAGCATCTCGGCGGCGTCGTGGGCCGCCTCGCTCGCGGGGACGGTGATCATGTCCCGGGCGGCGAGGTCGGTCAGGCGCTGGTCGGGGCCGGCCAGGACGAGGTCGCGCAGGGTGACGCTCCCGGTCAGGCGCCCGCTCAGGGCGGCGTCGTCGCTGGCCTCCAGGGGGGCGTCTGTGGTGTAGATGTAGGGGATGTGGTCGGGCAGGTCCTCCGCCCGGCGCAGGCGGGCGACCGCCTCGCCGACGGTGATTCCCTCCGGCACGGCGACGACGTCCGAGGTCATCAGCCCCCCGGCGGTGTCCGGGGCGTAGTCCAGCAGGCGGGTGACGTCCGCCGCCTCGTCCGGCTCCATCGCCTCCAGCAGGTCCTGCACCTCCTCGTCGGGGAGCTCGGCCAGGATGTCGGCGGCGTCGTCCGGCTCCATCTCGTCCAGGATGTCCCCCGCCCGCTCGTCCGGCAGGGTGGTCAGCACGGCGGACTGCAGCTCGGTCGGCAGGTACTCCACCACGTCGGCGGCGACGGGGTCCTCCAGGGAGGTGAGCACCTCCTCGCCGTGCCGGTAGGACAGCTCCTCGATCAGGGCGGCGATGTCCACCGGGTGCATCCGGGCCAGGGCGGTGTGCTCCACCCGCAGCTTGACCCCGGGGACGTCGCTGGCGAAGAACTCCACCTGATCCCACGGGATCGCCAGCGGCGGCAGGCGGTTCAGGACGCGCCCGGAGACGGCCTTGGGCAGCACGCGGGCGACGAAGCCGCCGAAGGAGACGTCGGCGGCGGCGACGCGCCAGCCGCCGGGATTGAGCGGGTCGAGGGCCAGCTGCACGTCGTTGACCCGCACCACGCGCCGCCCGGCGACGTCCACCACCTGCTTGTCCAGGACGTCGTGGGCCACCATCAGCTCGCCGTCGCGCCGGGCGAAGGGGCGCAGGTCGAGCCGCGAGCTGGCCAGGGAGACCCCCTCGCCGCTCAGGCTGCGCACCCCCTCCCAGGGGACGTAGACGTTGTGCCCCCGCCAGCCGCCGACGCGCACCACCAGCCCGGTGAGCGGGGGGAAGCGCTCGTCGCCCGGCTCGAGGACGCGGGCGACGGCGTCCTCGAGGCGCCCGATCAGCTCGTCGGCGCGCCCCCAGACGGGGGCGCCCATGGCCCGGGACAGGCTCAGGAATCGCTCGGGAGCAGGGGCGGGGGCCGGGGCCACGCTCCGCGCCGTGGAAGTCATGCCCAAAGGATACGGGTGACCCCGGCCGGCTAGTTGTTGGCCTGGATGTACCCCAGGATGATCTGATCGATCACCTGCTCGACGGGCGCCAGGTCGTCGGTGAAGACGGAGCGCCCGAGCGAGTCGGCGAAGGGGCAGTGGTCGGCGACCGAGACGCCGCCGGCGTCCCCGGGGGGGACGTACTCGCACACGTTGACCGCGGCCACGTCCGCCACCTGGCGCAGCACCGGCTGGCGCACCGTGGCCAGGTTGGCCCGGAACGCCGCCAGGTCGGCCGGGCCGGTGGTGCCGACGACGATGCTGTTGATGGCGGTGGGGATGTTGATCACGAAGACGTGGGGGTAGACGGCCTTCATCGTCCCGGCCAGGACGTTGACCAGGCGGTAGTCGCTCTCCGTGCGCCCGGCGTTGATCGCCACCACCCCGCCCGGCTCCAGGTGGTCTTTGACCTCGGTGAAGAACTCCCGGGTGGTGAGGTGGAAGGGGATGTAGGGCTGGCGGTAGGCGTCGATGGCGATCACCCGGTAGCGCTTGGGGGTGTTGCGCAGGAAGTAGCGGGCGTCCTGGGGGATGGGGTCGAGGTTGGGCATGGTCATGTGGAAGTAGCGCTGCCCCACCTCGATGATCTTGGGGTCGATCTCCACGCCGTCGATCGGCACCGGGCCGTAGACCTCGGTGTACTGCCGCGCGGTGGTGCCGGCGGCGCTGCCCAGCAGCAGCAGGCTGTCCACGCTCGCCTCGCGCGTCTCCGGCTGGAAGAAGGGGGCGACCAGGAAGTAGTCCCAGGGGCCCTTGGTCAGCAGGGTGGTGGGGTCGTAGATGGAGTGCACGGCCGCGCCCTCGTTGAGGACGAGGTCGGTGCGCGTCCCGCTCTGGACGACCTGGATGTAGTTGTAGGCCGACTCCGTCTCGTACAGCAGCCGGCCGTAGGGCTGGGCGCGGACGACGCCCCGGGGCAGGGCCGCGAGGACGATGATCACGATCAGGGCGGCGACGTAGGCCCCGATCAGGGCCCCGCTGCGCCGGCCGGGGGCGCCCAGGGCCGCCGCCCCCGCCGGCGCCGGCGCCCCGGCGACGGGGCTCGCCTTACGCCACTCCAGGATCAGGCCGACGATGGAGACGCCGAGCAGGAGCACCGAGAGGGTGACGAAGCTGCGGTCGGTGCCCACGGTGGGGATCAGGAAGAGCACCGGCAGGTAGGCCCCGGCCAGGCTGCCCATGGTGGACAGGGCGTAGAGGCGCCCGGCGGTGCTGCCGGAGTCGCTGACGTCGTGCACCGCCAGGCGGATGGCCCAGGGGGAGACGCACCCCAGCAGGGTGATGGGGATCATGAACAGGCCGAGCACGCCGACGAGCGAGCCCCAGAAGATGCCGACCGAGTAGGAGGCGAAGCCGATCGAGGAGAGGTACAGGATCGGCTTGGCCAGCACCGGAATCAGCCCGACGAAGACGGCGGCCACCGCCGTGACGTGGTAGAGCGAGGTGCGGTTGGGGTAGCGGTCGGCCAGCTTGCCCCCCAGCCAGTAGCCGATGGTCAGGTAGAGCAGGATCAAGCCGATGACGTTGGCCCAGATCAGGAGCGAGGTACCGAAGTAGGGAGCGAGGAGGCGGGACCCGGTCAGCTCGGACCCCAGCACGGTCATCCCGGAGACGAAGACCAGCAGCGGAAGCATCTCTGCACCCAGTATATCGGGGTCACTCGAGGTTCCCGGCGGTGGCCGGCGCTGCCCGGCGGTCGCGCGCGGTCGCCGGGGGGTGGCTAGAGCGCGGCCGGGACCTGGGCCGTGGCCTTCTCGGCGGCGTAGACGGGGGTGCGCCAGAAAGCGTAGCCGTGGCTGCGGCCGCGCACCACGCCGTGGAAGTAGCTCTCGATGCGGCCGGTGATGGGGCCGGGGCCGCCGTCGCCGATGCGGTAGTGGTCGACCTCGCCGACGGGGGCGATCTCGGCGCCGGTGCCGCAGAAGAAGACCTCGTCCGCGACGTAGAGCTCGGTGCGGTCGATCTCCCGCTCCTGGGTGGGGACGCCCAGCTCGTCGCGGCAGAAGCGCAGCACGGCGGTGCGGGTGATGCTCTCCAGGATGCCGCTGGTCAGGCTGGGGGTGACGGCCACGCCGTCGCGGACGATGAAGACGCAGGCCGCCGGCCCTTCGGTGACCTTGCCGGCGCTGTTCAGCAGGATCGGCTGGTCGTAGCCGTCCAGGGTGGCCTCCAGCAGCGCCATGCGGCTGTTCTGGTAGTTGGAGATGCACTTGATCCGCGGCGAGAGCTGGTTGTCGCCCACCCGCGTCCAGGACGAGACGCAGGCCCGCACGGCCCGCCCGCTGCCCAGCACGGAGGCGAACGGGGCGGTGGTGATGACGATCCCGGTGCGGCTGTCTTCGAGGTGCCCGAACCAGGTGGCGTCGGCGTGCCAGGCCAGGGGGCGGACGTAGGTGTCGCCGCGGCACTCGTTGGCCCGCAGCAGGTCGCACGAGGCCTGCACCAGCTGCTCCGGGGTGAACCGGGGGCGCATCCGTTGCAGGCGCATGGAGGCGGCGAAGCGGGCGTAGTGCTCGGCCAGCTGCCAGCCGAAGAGCTCGCCCGCGTCCGCGTTCCAGTAGGCCTTGATCCCCTCGAAGACGGCGCCCATCGTCGACCAGCCGAGGTGGCTGGCGTGGACGGTGGCCCGCTCCCAGGGCAGCACCTCCCCGTCCATCCACAGGTACCTGGGGGTCCCGGCGTCGGCCATCGCGTCCTCCTCCTGCACCCGCTGCGCCCGGTACGGGGCGTCCGGTACGGGGCTGCTGCGCAGGGTGATACCACACCCGGCGCCCCCTATAATCGGCCGCACTCCGGGTGTTGAGTTGGGAGGATGAGGGGATGACGGAGGACGCGGCGGCGGCGCGCCGGGCGTACTACACCGCCAACCGGGAGCGCATCCTGGCCGGCCGCCGGGAGCACTACCGGCGCAACAAGGAGAAGCTCCTGGCCTACTCGCGCCGGTACTACCAGGAGCACAAGGACCGCATCCGCTCCAAGAGCAGGCGCTGGTACGAGACCAACCGGGAGCGCAAGAGCGAGTACTGGCGCGAGTACTACCAGGCCAACCGGCAGACCGTGCTGGAGCGCAACCGGCAGCGCTACGCCCGGCTCCGGGCCCGGAGCGGGTCGCCCGGCGCGGGCGACCCGCTCGACCAGCGGCCCGCCCTCGCCGGCTCCGCCTGAGGCCCCCTTGGGGGCCGGGGCCGGGGGAGGCCGTACAATCCTTCTCTGGAGCAGGTCGAGAAGCTGAGAGGCTCAAGAGATGGAGATCAACGCGCTCGCCGGACGCCTCCCTGAGGCCGCCGCCGACACGCTCGTCGTCAATCTGTTGCAGGGCGTCGCCCACCCGGGCGGGGCGACGCGGGCGGTGGACGAGGCCCTGGGCGGGGCCATCAGCCGGCTGATCGCCTCGGGGGACTTCACGGGCAAGCCGAATCAGACGGCCCTGCTGTATCCCGCCGCGGACGCCGCCGGCGTCACGGCGACGCGCGTCCTGCTGGTCGGTCTGGGCAAGGGGGACGACCTGACCCTCGACCGGGTGCGCCAGGCGGCCGGAACGGCGGCCCGCCGGGCGCGCGACCTCGGGGCGCGCAGCGTGGCCACCGTGCTCCACGGCGCCGGGGCCGCCGGGCTCTCCGCCGGGGCGGCGGCGCAGGCCCTGGCCGAAGGGAGCCTGCTCGCCGTCCACCGCTTCGACGAGCTGAAGGGGACCGGGACGGGCGGGGCCGGGGGCGCGTCCGAGGACGGCGAGGACGCCGGGCGCCACCTGCAGCGCCTCACCGTGGTTGAGCTGGACGAGGCGAAGCTGCCGGAGATCGCGGCCGGACTGCGCCGGGGCGTGATCCTGGCCGAGAGCGCCGTCTTCGCCCGCGACCTGACCACCCGGCCGGGCAACATCCTCAGCCCCCGCGTCCTGGCCGCCGCCGCCGAGGAGATGGCCGGCGCCGCCGGGCTGCGCTGCACGGTGCTGGGACCGGAGGAGATCGCCGAGCTGAAGATGGGCGCCCTGCTGGGCGTCGCCCAGGGCTCGGCCGAGCCGGCCCGGTTCGTCGTCGTCGAGCACGCCCTGGAGGACGCGGACGGCCCCCCCATCGTCCTCTGCGGCAAGGCCATCACGTTCGACAGCGGTGGCATCTCGATCAAGCCGAGCGAGGGGATGTGGGCGATGAAGGACGACATGGCCGGGGGCGCCGCCGTGCTCGGCGCGCTGCGGGCCCTGTCCCTCCTGGGCGTCCGCCGCCGAGCGGTGGCGCTCGTCGCCTCGGCGGAGAACATGCCCAGCGGCACCGCCATCCGCCCGGGGGACGTGCTGCGGGCGATGGACGGGCAGACGATCGAGATCATCAGCACGGACGCCGAAGGGCGCCTCGTCCTGGCCGACGCCCTGGCCTACGGCCAGCGCTACTCCCCGGCGGCGATGGTGGACGCCGCCACCCTCACCGGCGGCGTGATCACCGCCCTGGGCCACGGCGCCGCCGGGGTGATGGGCAACGACGCGGACGTGGTCAACCGCCTGCGGGCGGCGGGCGACGCCACCGGCGAGCGCGTCTGGGAGCTGCCGCTCTGGGACGACGCCTACAAGCGGGCGATCCGCAGCGACATCGCGGACATGAAGAACAGCGGCGGGCGCGCCGCCAGCGCCATCGCCGGGGGCATGTTCCTCAAGCAGTTCGCGCGGAAGACGCCCTGGGCGCACCTGGACATCGCCGGGATGAGCTGGGCGGACGCGGATAGCCCCTACCGGCCGAAGGGGGCCACCGGGTACGGCGTGCGCCTGCTGGCCGAGTTCGTCGCCGGGTACGTTGCGGCAGACTGAGGCCCGAAGTCGGTCTCAGTAGGGGTCCTGCACGGGGCGCCCGGTGGCGGCCTCCATCGCCCGGCGCAGGGCGTCGTCCGCCGCCAGCTGGCGATCGATCTCGGTGGTGATGACGGCCAGCAGGTCGTCGTGGCTGACCCTGGCCCGCGCCTCGCGCAGGGCGGTCAGCAGATCGCTCAGCCGGGCGTAGACGTTCTGCAAGGCGGCCACCTCGGCCGCCGTCGCCGGCTCCGGCCGCCCGCCCCGGGGGGCGTCGCCTCCCGCGTGCCGCTGGTCAGCCATCACGTGCTCCCCTGCGCCAGGATGGCGCCCCGCCGGCCGCGGCCGGGCACCGGGGGAGTGTACCGCCCCGCGGCCCTCGGGCCGCGGCCCGCGGGCCGCGGCCTCAGCCCAGCAGCAGCCGGGCCTCGGGGTAGCCCACCCGCTGCCGCCGGCGGCGGCGCTGGGCGAAGGCGATCATCAGGGTCAGCGGGCCGAGGCGCCCGCTGAACATGAGCACCACCATGATCGCCTGCCCGACGCCGTTCAGGCGGGCGGTCAGGCCGAGGGAGTAGCCGCAGGTGGAGACGGCCGAGACGACCTCGAAGAGGGTCTCGTCCAGGTCAGACCCCTGGGTCAGCGTCAGCAGCCAGGTGGCGGCGCAGACCACCAGCAGCGAGACGGTCAGGATCGTCCCCGCCCGGCGCACCGTCTCCTCCGGGATCTGCCAGCCGCCGACGTGGGCCACGTCCGCCCCCCGGGCGTAGGCCCACAGCCCGAAGGCCAGCACGGCGGCCGTGCTGGTGGTGATCCCCCCGGCCATCGACGCCGGGGCGGAGCCGATGAACATCAGCACGATCAGCACGAACCGGGCCTCGTCGGGCAGCAGCCCCATGTCCGGCAGGACGGCGAAGCCGGAGGTGCGCGACGAGACGGAGAGGAAGAAGGCCAGCAGCAGGTTGTGGCCGAACGGCGCGTCCTCGAAGGGCGTCCCCGGGTGGCGCGAGGAGAGCAGCAGGGCCAGGGTCCCGAAGACGACCAGCACGAGGCAGGCGGTCAGGGTGAGCCGGGCGTGCAGGGCGAGCGGGCCGCCGCCGGCCGTGCGCCGCCGGCGGTGGCGGGGGTGGCGCAGCCGCTCCAGGAAGTAGAACAGCACCGGCGTGCCCAGCCCGCCGAGGAAGACCAGGGTGGCCATGACCAGCAGGGTGCCCGCGTCCGAGGGGATGCCGGAGGGGAACTCCGGCCGGCCGCTGAACAGGTCGAAGCCGGAGTTGGTGAAGGCGGAGGCGGCGTGGAACAGGGCGTAGAAGTGCTCCGGGTTGTCGCCGATGCGCCCCCGCCAGAGCCACCACAGGAGCAGCGTCCCGGCGACCTCGATGGCCGCCACCAGCCCCACGATGCGCACCACCGTCGACCGGATCGAGCCGGCGTCGGGCAGCTCGAGGGAATCGCGCAGGGCCATCCGGTCGACGAGCGAGATGCGCCGTCCCAGGAGGCCGAGGGCCAGGGCGGCGAAGACCATGAACCCCACCCCGCCCACCTGCATCAGCAGCAGCAGGATGGCCTGCCCGAGCAGGCTCAGGTCGCGCCCGGGGACGATCTGCACCAGTCCCGTCGTCGCCAGGGCCGAGGTGGCGGTGAAGAAGGCCTCGCCGGGCGTCAGGGGCCGGACGCTGCCCACCCCGGGGAGGAGCAGGGCGGCCGTGCCGGCGGCGATCGCCAGGGCCAGCCCCACCACCAGCCGGAAGGCGATCGGCACGCGCGCCGTCGCGCGGCGCACCGCCGGGCGGCGCCCAGGACGGGCGCCGGCCGGGCGGCCGGTTCACGGGCGCACGGGCTCCGCCGTCCGGCTCAGCCGCCGGTGACGCCGTCGAGGTCGTCGGCCAGGCGCTGCACGAGCTCCCGGTTGCGGTCGATCCCCAGCACGCTGTGGCCCAGCTCGATCAGCCGCAGGGCCAGGCTGGAGCCGAATCGCCCCAGCCCGATGACGGCGTACTCCCGCGGCCCCGCGTTGCGCCCGGCC
>DATLLM010000051.1:0-7734 GCA_035537855.1 Chloroflexota bacterium
CCCCTGGGTGACCTCCACAGAGGGCGAAACGGCCGGGCGGAGCACGACGAACAGCAGGACGATCAGCACCGCCAGCAGGCCCGCCCCGACGACCACCACCGTGCGCACCGTGCGCTGCCGGGCGGCGGCGGCCGGCGGGTCGGCCGGCGCTCGATTCTGCGACATGTAGCGCTACCTCGCTCTCAACAGCGGTGAGAGCGGGCAAGCCACGTGCCAGAGCGGGCGGAGGGGGCTACTTGGGCCTACTTGGGCGCCTGGCTCTTGGCCATGATCGGCTCGGAGAGCCGGCACATCTCGTCCAGGGCCTCCTTGGGGGACTTCTCCCGCTTCCACACCTGCTGCACGGCGTTCTGCCACAGCACGCGGATGTCCCCGTTCTCCGGGAAGCGCCCCATCGAGCGCCCGTTCTCGATCACGGAGAAGCCGGTGGTGCGGTTGATGTCGTCCGCGTAGATGTTGCCCGCGGACTTGCGCACCGGCAGCTCCCCGATGGACTTGATCTGCTCCTGGGCGGGGGTGTCCGTCAGGTGGTTGCCGAGCTGCATCGCCCCGGTGGTGCGGTCCTTGTCCTTGTCCTGCTTGAAGACCAGGAAGCTCTGGATGGCGACGAACGCCGCCGCTTTCTTCCCCGGGGCGTGCGGCGGGGGCATGAACATGCACTGGAAGGGGGCCAGGGCGGAGCCCTCCCGCAGGCGCTTGTCCACCTCGCCGATGTTGGAGTTGGAGCCGTTGAGGATGGCGATCTTCTTGTTGTAGAACATCTCCGCCGCCTTGGCGGCGTCCGTGTTCTCCGGCTCAGGCGCGGCGACGCGGTCCTTGATCACCAGATCGAGCAGCATCTGCAGGCCGTCGACGGCTTGCTGGGAGCAGATCACGACCTTCTTCTCGTCCTTGTCGTAGATCTCCGCCCCGTTGCCCCACAGGTACATCATC
The DNA here is from genome assembly GCA_035537855.1 of Chloroflexota bacterium. Taxonomy (GTDB): domain Bacteria; phylum Chloroflexota; class UBA11872; order UBA12225; family UBA12225; genus DATLLM01. The sequence continues at coordinate 934 of DATLLM010000051.1, forward strand.
TCCCAGTACCAGGTGGTCGTCCCCAGGAAGGCCGTGCCGTAGACGTCCCGCGCGGCGTCGCCGCTGCGGGTCGTCCCCTGCAGCAGGAGCTGCTTCCACTGGTCGAAGGTCCAGTCCGCCTTCTGGCCCTGCTGGGGCAGCAGGCGGGTGAGGTCCTTCTCAACGAACAGGCTGCGGTTGATCACCGGGCCGGTGGGGTTGAGCATCCACGGCCACTCGTACAGCTTCCCGGAGATGCTCGACCCGTCCCGCGCCCAGTCGTAGAAGTCCCCCTTGCCGCGCTTGTCCAGGTACTGATCGACCGGCTCGAGGGCCCCCCGCTGGGCCCACATGAACATGGGGATGTAGTTCGACTGCTGCAGGTCCGGGGGCTCCCCGCCGACGATCGCCGCCTGCAGCTTGTCGGTCGTCCCGCTCGGCTCGACGGTGACCTTCACTTTCGGGTTGGCCTGCTGGAAGGCGTCCGTCTGGGCCTGCAGGTACGGCGCGTAGTTCCCCGTCACCGGGAACCAGGCCGTGATCGTCACCGCTTTGGACACCTGCAGCGGGGCCTGCCCCGCGCCGCCCGCGCCCGAGCAGGCCGCCGCCATCAGCGGGGGCACCGCCCCCAGCCAGGCCAGCGCGCCCCGCCGGGTCGTCCCCTTGGCCCGGCCCGCCGCCCTCGCCACCACCGTTTCGGTCACCGCGTCCTCCTCCCCGGCCCGGCCGGTCGCGCACCCCGCGCGAGATGGAACTGAGTTTCAGGCCGCCATGGTATGGGCACGGCGTGGCCCGGTCAAGGCGCGCGCCGATTCGGGGTCGGCCGCCCCGGAAGTGCGATCACGGACTTGGGCCTTCGGACCTGAGACTTGCGACCTGGGACCTGGGACCTGGCACCTGGGACCTGGCACCTGGCACCTGGGACCTGGCACCTGGCACCTGGCACCTGGCACCTGGCACCTGGGACTTCGGGCGACCGCCGCCGCGGCCGCGCGCACGGCCGCCACCGTCGACTCCAGACGCTGCCCCTCGAAGTCGGTGCGCGGCCCAGAGGCGCTGACGGCGGCGATCGTGGTGCCGTCCGTGGCCTGCACCGGAGCGGCGACGCAGCGCAGGCCGGGCAGGGTCTCCTCGTCGTCCAGGGCGTAGCCCCGGCGGCGCACGTCGAGGAGGGCCGCGCGCAGGGCGTCCGGGGTGGTCAGCGTCTTCGGCGTCTTCGCCGGCAGGGACCGCCCTTCCAGGAAAGCGTCCAGCTCCGGCCCGGAGAGGCCGGCCAGCAGGGCCTTGCCCAGTCCGGTGCAGTGGGCGTCCGCGCGCATCCCGACGTACGCGTCGTAGCGCAGCGGGCTCGGGGCCGCCACCACCACCACGTGGATCACCTGCCCCTCGTCCAGCACGCCCAGGTTGGTCGACTGCCCGCAGCCCTGCGCCAGCTCGACCAGCACCGGCCGGGCCGCCCCGTCGAGGGTCGCCGTCTGCTGGTAGACGCTGCCCACCTCGAGGGCCCGCAGGCCCAGGCGGTAGACGCCGCTGCGGTGGTCGGCCTCGACGAAACCGGCGAACTTGAGGCAGTCCAGCAGGCGCACCAGCGTCCCCTTCGGCAGCCGCAGCCGCCGGCTCAGGGTGGTCAGGTCCAGCTCCGGCTCTCGAACCGAGAAGGAGGTCAGAATCTGCAGCCCGCGCAGGAGGGCCCGCTCGTGGTACTTCGGGGCGTCGAGGGGCTCATCCGGTCCGCCCTCGCCGGCGGCGTCCGGGGCGGCGCCGGCGGGCGCCGCCCCGGCGGCCGCACGCCCGTTCCGCGCGGGTGGCTCACCGGACGGCCGGCCAGTCCCCTCGTCTCGCGGGCCGGCGCCGTTCTGCGGGCGGCGCGTGCCCCGCTGGCCCGTCGGTGCGGCCATCGCTCCCCTCTCTGGTTCGCCGGCCGCATTGTAGCAGCGACACCGGCGCGGCGGCGGTCAGCCCGGCCGCCCGGCGTCGCCCGGGCTGCCGGCGCCACCGGCGGCGCCGTCGGGCGGCGGCGCCGCCGCCCCGTCCGGCGCGGTGCGCGTCGTGCGGCCCCCGAGGTCGGCGAAGTCCGCCCCGGTCCCGGCCCGCCGCGCTTCCTGCAGCGCCTCCTCGCGGGAGGGCACCACCTCCGCCTCCCGCTTCGGCCGGCTGAAGCCGCAGCCCCGGGTGCAGACCCACAGCTGCGCGTCGGCGTCCCAGCGGATGGGGTGCGGGTGCACCCGCGCCGCCGGCGCCGGCGCCGCTCCCGGCTCTCGTTCGACCATCGCTCGCCCTCCCCTCGTTCGGGCGGACACTCTCAGCACGGGCCATGCCACCGGGGCCCGCGCCGCCGGCGGGCCCGCCCGGGCGCGGCGCGGGGGCCGGCTCAGGGCAGCACGGAGGCGACGTCCGTCCCCTCCGGCTCGACCAGCAGGGCCACCCGCTGGCCGCGTCCCACCTGGCGCGGACGCAGACGCAGGCCGTCCCGGCCCAGGGCCGCCGCCGCCAGCGCCGCCGCCCGGGCCAGGGGGAAGGGCGCCCCGGCCCCGCGCACGGACTTCGGCTCCTGGCCGGGCACCGTGCGGGTGAGGGTGATCTCCGGTCTGACCTCGGCAGCGGGGCCGCCGGCGACCGCCGGCTCGGGGAAGACCACCGTCAGGGCCTCGTGGTAGAAGTCGTCCAGGGTGGGGGAGAACTGGGCGTAGACGGTGTCGATCGCCAGGCGGTTGTCCCGGTCGTACCGCTCCAGGAGGTCGCGCAGGGCGCCGGCGGCGCCGGGCGCGTCCGCTCCGCTCACCCGCCCGCGCTCAGGCGCCGCCGGCGGGGCCCGCCGCCGGCGGGCCGGCCTCCCGGGCGGCGCGCTGCGCCCCCTGCTCGGCCAGCACCTCCGCGGCGTGGGTCTCGGCGTCGTCCTCCGGCGCGTAGCCGAGCAGCTCCCGGGCGTTGGCGATGTCCCAGTAGGCCCGGGTGTTGCCGGAGATGCCGTAGAAGATGCCGAAGGGCAGGTCGCTCTCGATCCCCCGCCAGACGAGCTGGGCGGTGTCCCGGTGGCTGATCCAGGTGGCGAGCTGGCGCTCCCCCCGCGGCCGGGGCTGGAAGGAGCCGATGCGCAGGCAGATCACGCTCAGCCCGAAGGCGTCGACGTAGTAGCGCCCGAGCGCCTCGCCGAAAGCCTTGGAGACGCCGTAGTAGCTGTCCGGGCGCACCGGCATGTCCGGCGTGGTGTAGGTGTTCTCCCGCTCGTAGTAGCCGGTGGCGTGGTTGCTCGAGGCGAAGACGACTTTGGGCACCCCCGTGCGGCGGGCCGCCTCGTAGACGGCGTAGGCGCCGGCGATGTTGGCGTCCAGGATGGACTCCCACGGCGCCTGGACGCGGGGGTCGGCCGCCATGTGGGCCACGGCGGCCACCCCGGCGCAGGCCCGCTCCATGGCCGCGAGGTCGCTCACGTTGCCCACCGCGACGTCGTGGGGCGTCCCCGGCACGGGGGCCGGCGCCCCCGTGCTGCGCGCGACCGCGGCGGCGCCGGCGTGCGCCTCCGGCACGGTGTTGTGGTAGAGCAGGCGCAAGGGGTAGCGCCCCGCCAGGTGCTCGGCCAGCACCCGCCCGATCCGCCCGGCCGCGCCGGTGATCAGGACGCGCCGCGCCCCGGCCGGCGGCTCAGTCATCGGAGAGCGCCGCCGCCTCTTTGGCGCTGACGTAGCCCATCACGCCCAGCTCGACTCCCTGGCTGGCCGCCCGGGCCACGGCGGTCTGCTCGGAGCTCACCCCCATGATCTGCTCGTACTGCTGGACGCAGTCCAGGGCGGTCGTCCGCTTCGCCCCGCCGGACACGTACTTCGCCCAGGCCCGCAGGATGTTGTCCCGCTGCCCCCTGGCCGTGGTCAGCTCCCACTCCTCGACCGAGGTGGCCCCGTTGCGCTGGATGTGGGGGTCGTTCTGGAACTTGGAGGCCGCCAGGGCCAGGACGCGCATCAGGGGTTTGCGCTGGTTCGTGCGCCCCAGGTAGCTCTCGGTCAGGGCCACCGCCCGGGCGCACTCCAGGCGCTCGATCGCTCCCAGCAGCTCCTGCAGCAGGCGCCCCGTGGCCTGCCCGTCCGCCCAGCCGCGGAAGGTCAGCGGGTCGCCCAGGTAGTCCGGGCTGTCCGGGTTGGGCGGGAAGCTCTTGGTGATGCGGATGCAGTCGTGGACGAAGTGGGCCTGGAAGTAGATCGCCTTGGCCTGGTGGGGGTGGTCGTAGTTGCGCAGCCAGAAGTTGACCACGTTGGTGTAGTCGTAGGCGTGGCCGATCTGGAAGAAGCTGCGCCGCGACCAGACCTCGTCGTTGATGTGCTTGCAGTACGCGGCGACGACGGCGTCCGAGATGGCGACGATCTTCTTCCCGGCCGCGATCAGCTCGGTGATGTGCCGGGTGATGGCGTCCGGCGTCCCGTTGAGCATGACCTCGATGAAGGCGTCCGTCTCCTCGGGGGACATGGCCGTGCGGTTGCGCCGCTTGAGGGTGTACAGGTCCCCCTTGAAGCGCGCCCCGAGCACCTGGGTGGAGAGGTCGAACAGGGGGTAGAGGCGGGGGAAGCAGGCGATGTCCGGCACGACGCAGTAGAGCAGCGGCTTGGCGTTCTCCCAGCCCACCAGCTTGGCCAGGGAGACGAGCGCCCGGGCGCGCAGCGCCTTGTGCCCGATGTTCTGCAGCTTGCGCTGCTGCAGGGTGTCCTGGAGGTCGATGATGGCGCAGAACAGCAGCTGCGATTCGAGCGCCTTCCGCGCGGCCGCCTCGGGCTCGGCGTGCAGGCCGAGGGCCAGCTTGTAGGCCCCGGACTTGTCCCCCTCCATGATGCGCGTCTGCAGCCGCGTCAGGCGGGACTCGATCGTGCCCTCCCGGTCCGGATCGTGGTCCGTCTGGAACCACTGGGTCGGCGCGTTCCAGGCCGGGCCGTCGAAACGGTCGTTGCCCTCGTCGTCCGTGCCCCCGGGGCGCAGCCCGCACTTCTTGTCGTCCCGGGCGTAGTGGCCGGGGAACTGGCACAGCAGCTGGTCCCAGACGTCGAGGCCCTGGGGCATGTACCAGATCGCCTGGGCCATGGACAGCATCTGGTGGTCGGATTCGAGGTAGGGCAGCAGGCGCCGCGAGGCGCGCAGGCCGAGCACGCAGTGGTCGTAGTTGACTCCCTGGAACTCCCCCGCCGGGTTTACCATCACGTGGGACGGTACGGTCAGGAACGGCGCCGCCGCGTCCACCGCGTGCTGCACCAGGCGCGGCATCGCCTGCCCGTCCTTGAGCAGCTCGACGAACGCCGCCGCCGTGCGCGGGTAGTCGGCCGTGATCAGCCGCTCCTGGAAGTAGCCCACCTTGCCCGGTCTGAGCTCCATACTGCTCCCTCCTCGCCTGCGGACGTCTTGAACGTCCGGACGTCTCGCCTCGCCCTCGCCTCAGCCCATCCGCCCCTGGAGGACCGGCGCCGCCGGGGGGCGTATCGCCCCGTCCGGCCGGAGATCGCGCGGGTCCACCGCCACTACGGGCCAGCCTATCCTACTCCTCCGTCGGGAGCGCAGCCAGCCGGAGACGTGGCCCATTCCTTATGATTCCCTCACACCCCAAACCATGATCGCCGCGGCGCCCTTCGGATTCACGCTCGAGGCGCTCGACCCTGAGACCGGGGCGCGAGCCGGTCGCTTCGAGACGCCGCACGGTCCCGTGCTGACCCCGTGCTTCATGCCGGTGGGGACGCAGGCCACGGTCAAGTCCCTGACGCCGGCCGAGCTGCGCCAGCTGGGCGCGCCGGTCGTCCTGGCCAACACCTACCATCTGTTCCTCCGCCCCGGCGCGGACGTCATCGCCCGGCTGGGCGGCCTGCACCGCTTCATGGGCTGGGACGGCCCGCTGCTGACCGACTCCGGCGGCTTCCAGGTGTTCAGCCTGGCCCACCTGCGGCGCCTGGACGAGGACGGGGTGACCTTCCGCTCCCACGTCGACGGCAGCGAGCGCCGGCTGACCCCCGAGGTGGCCGTCGCCGTCCAGGAGCAGCTCGGCGCGGACGTGATCATGGCCTTCGACGAGTGCGTCGAGTACCCGGCCAGCCACCGGCAGGCGCAGGACGCCGCCGGGCGCACCCTGCGCTGGGCCGAGCGCTGCCGGCGGGCCCACACCCGCCGCGACCAGGCCCTGTTCGGCATCGTCCAGGGCAGCGTCTACGACGACCTGCGCCTGCAGAGCGCGACCGACCTCGCCGCCCTCGACCTGCCCGGGTACGCCATCGGCGGGGTCAGCGTCGGCGAGTCGAAAGCGGACTGCTGGCGCGTCGCCGCCCTGGTGGCTCCCGTGCTGCCGGCCGGGCGCCCCCGCTACCTGATGGGCGTCGGCTCGCCGGAGGATCTGGTGGAGGGCGTCGCCGCCGGGGTCGACCTGTTCGATTGCGTCCTCCCCACCCGCCTGGCGCGCAACGGCACCGTCCTCACCGACGGCGGCCGGGAGAGCCTCGTCCGCTCCCGCTGGCGGGAGGTGGACGGCCCGCTCGACCCGACCTGCGACTGCGCCACCTGCGCCACCTTCTCGGCCGCGTACCTCCACCACCTGTTCAAGGCCGAGGAGCTGCTCGCCTACCGCCTGGCGACGATCCACAACCTGCGCTACATGGCCCGCCTCTCCGCCGCCATGCGCCGGGCGGTGCTGGAAGGGCGCTTCGGCGCCTGGCGCCGCGCCTTCCTGGCCGGGTACCGGGTCGCGGATGAGGGGGCCCGCCAGGAGCAGCGCCGGCTGCGGCTGGCGGCTTTCGGCTCGAGACGGGCGGCCCTCGACGCCGCCATCGCCGGGCCGGCGGGCGCCAGCGGGGAGGCCGGCGG
>DATLLM010000052.1:0-3265 GCA_035537855.1 Chloroflexota bacterium
GGAGGGGGAAAGCCATCGCCCGAAGAGGACGGTTTTGCGCGGGGACGGTCAGAAGGCGAGGCGCCGGAGGAGCCCGTTCTTGCGCGGGGACGGCCCGCAGCGGGCCGCGGCCAGGGGGCCGCGATGCCCCGCGCTCGACGCCCGCGCGTCCGAGGTGGGGCGGTGGCGTCCGGCAGCGCGCCGCCCCACCTCGGACGCGCGGGCGTCGAGCGCGGGGCATCGCGGCCCCCTGGCCGCGGCCCGCTGCGGGCCGCTCCCGCGCAAGAACGGGCTCCTCCGGCGCCTCGCCTTCTGACCGTCCCCGCGCAAAACCGTCCTCTTCGGGCGATGGCTTTCCCCCTCCGGCTCCTGCAGCACCACACCCTTCGGGCGGCTTCGCCTGTCGCTGTCGCTGTCGCTGCGCTCCGGTCTCAAGCCTCGAGGGGGAGGGAGACCGTCTTGCTCTCCCGCGCCGCGAGGTACCCGGCGAGGATGATCTCGACGGCCCGCTTGCCGTCCTCGTCCGTCACCCGGGTGGGGGCGCCGGTGGCGAAGCCCCGGGCGTAGTCCTCCCAGAGCCGGCGGAAGCCGCTGCCCCAGCCGGGGTCCTCCAGCAGCGGGTGCGGCGTGCGGTCGCCGAAGCGCTGGGGGGAGATCCCGGTCACGCCCCGCCGGCTGTGGATCTCCACGAACCCCTCCGGGCCGTAGAGGGTGATGCCGTGCTCGTAGGGGCCGGCGCGCAGCCCGAAGGTCCCGGTCATCTCGCCGACCGCTCCCGAGCGGAAGCGCAGCAGGGCGACGGCGGTGTCCTCGGCGGTCATCTCGACCACGTTTCGCGCCGTAGTGATGCAGGCGACGGAGTCGACGTCGCCGAGGAGCCAGCGCAGGACGTAGGCCGGGTGGACGGCCTGGGCGAGCAGGACGCCACCGCCGCCGGCGGGGGTCCCGAGCCAGGGGCGCACGCTCACCGTCTGGGGCGGTTCCAGGCCCACCGTCTGGGCCAGGAACACCTCCCCGATGGCGCCGTCGGCGAGGAAGGCCTGCGCCGCCTCGCTCGCGGGGTCGTAGACGCGGTTGTGCACGGGATGCAGGCGCTTCCCGGCGCGGCGGGCCGCGGCGATCATGGCGTCGCAGTCGGCGATGGAGGTGGCCATCGGCTTCTCCACCACCACGTGGTGGCCGGCGTCGAGCGCCGCGATGGCGAAGCGGGCGTGCACGTCGTGGGGCAGCAGCACGGCGACGACGTCCGCCGCGGCGTCGCCCAGTACGTCTTCCCATGAGCCGTAGACGCGCTCGACGCCGAACTCCCGGGCGCGCTCGGCGGCCCGCGCCGCGTCTTGATCGAAGACCCCGCTGACGGTCACCCCGACGCCGTCTCCCGGTCGGGCCTCGGCGATCGCTTTCAGGTGGGCGCGGGAGATGGCGCCGCAGCCGGCGATGGCGACCCTGATGGTCTGCCCGGACCCCCCGCTCATGACCGGCTCCCTCCGGAGGGCGGGAGGCGCTCCTCGGTGCGCTGATCGCGCTGCACCGTCGGGCGGATCACCACCTCCTCGATCGTCACCCGCTCAGGCAGGGTGGCGATCAGCAGGACGGCGGCGGCGACGTCCTCCGACTGCAGCATCTGGGCCCGCGCCTCGGGGGACGGCACAACGGGGCGCTGGTCGATGATCGGGGTGTCCACCTCCCCCGGGAAGACCGAGCAGGCCCGGATGTTGAAGGCCCGCTCCTCCGAGTTGATCGACTGCGTCAGGGACGCCTGCCCCGCCTTGGAGGCGCTGTACGCGACCCCGGGGATGGCCCCGGCGCGCTTCCCGGCGCCGGAGACCAGGTTGATGATCGTCCCCGAGCGCTGCTCGCGCATCGACTCCAGGGCCAGCCGGGCGCAGTAGAAGCTCCCGGAGAGGTTCACCGCCACCACCGCCTGCCAGTCTTCCAGGCTGATGTCGTGGATGTTGCGCGCGCGCGTATTGATCCCGGCGTTGTTCAGCAGGATGTCGACCCGGCCCCACCGCGCGCGCACCGCCGCGAAGAGGGCCTCGACGGCCGCCGGATCGGAGACGTCCCCGGGCACCACCAGGGCCTCGCTCCCGTTCTGGCGGATCTCCGCCGCGACCTCTTCCAGGGGGCCGGCGCGGCGCCCGGAGAGGGCCACCCGCGCCCCGGCCCCCGCCAGGGCGACCGCCGCCGCCCGGCCGATTCCCGTCCCCGCGCCGGTGACCACGGCCACCTTCCCGGCCAGGGACCCCGTCTGTGCCTCCGCTGCTGCCATCCGCCTCCTCCTGGGGGGCAGAGTCTACCAGCGGGAGTCGCCCGCAACCCCCATCGGAAGGCACCCGTTCAGCCTGCAAGCCGGCGCGCCCCCCTGGAAGCCGGAGCGCGGCCGCCGGTGGCCAGTAGCCGGTGGCCGGTGGCCGGGCGGTGCAGCGGATCGCGGGCGAGCGCGCGAGGGACGGGGTAGACGTGACACGCATCGAAGCCGACGCCATCCTGGGGGCACCGCCCTCCGCCGTCTGGGAGCTGCTGGTCGACCACGAGCGCTGGCCGGAGTGGTTCCGGCCGGCGGAGGGGGCCGCGGGCCCTGAGGGCTCCACAAGCGCCGCGGGCCCTGAGGGCTCCACAAGCGCCGCGGGCGAGGAGGACGGCGGACGCGGCCGGGACGAGGACGCCGGCGGGCTGCGCCTGGAGACGGTGGCCCTCGTCGCGGGGGCGCCGGACCGGGTAGGGACGGAGCGGACCTGCAGCGCCGTCCTCCGCCCGCTGCCCGTGCCGCTGCCGCGGGCGCCCGCCCGCGGCGCCCGGCGCCTGTGCTGGACGGACCGCATCGCGGACGTCCACGCCCCCTGGCTGCTGGCGCTCGACGTCGACGGCGCGCGGCCCCCGTTCCGGCGCGCCCGGCTGCGCCTGATCCTGGTGGAGGGCGCCCCGGGGCAGACGCGGCTGCGCCTGCGCCTGACCTACGCCCCCGGCGTCTACTGGCCGCTGGACGTGCTCTGGCTGCGCCGGGAGGTGGCCGGAGGCCTGCGGCGCGCGCTGGACGGGCTGCACGCCCGCTACCCGGTCCGGCGCCCCCGCTACGAGGGCCACCGTCTCCAGGCGCAGCCCGCCGGCGTCCTCGCCCACGGCGCTTGCGGAGCCCTCAGGGCCCACGGCGCTTGCGGAGCCCTCAGGGCCCGCGGCCCCCTCCGCCGGCCGGAACCACTCCGGCCAGCGCTCGTGGTCGACCAGCAGCTCCCAGACGGCGGAGGGCGGTGCCCCCAGGATGGCGTCGGCTTCGATGCGTGTC
>DATLLM010000053.1:0-3032 GCA_035537855.1 Chloroflexota bacterium
GATCCCCGCCATGCCGTCCTCGTTCCAGCGGTAGGCGCGGGAGCGGGCGTGGTCGTGGGGGAAGTAGTCCCAGGCGCTGCCGTCCGGACTGTAGTCCTCCCGGACGGTGCCCCAGGCCCGCTCCGCGAGGTAGGGGCCCCAGCGCATCCAGGGGCCGCTCTCGGAGAGGGGGCCGTCCGGCGGGCCGGAGCTGGCCAGGCGCCGGTGCTCGACGGTCGACCGGGCCGGACGGGCCCGGCCGTTGGGCGCCTCGTCGGGTGCCTCGTCGGCGTGCGGAATCGTGGACATCTTTCTCCCTCGAGCGGCTCGCGCTCAGGCGGCGGGCTCCGGCGCCGGCATCCCGACCGGGGGGACGCTCGCGGCCGGCGCCCGCCGCTCCATCGCGTCTTTCAGGGCGGTGCCGACCAGCAGGCCGACGGCGGTGGCCAGCACGAGCAACGCCAGCTCGTTCGCGTCGGCCGTGCCGACCAGGGCCACCAGCAGGATGGCGGTCAGCGGCGCGCTGAGCAGCAGGGCGATGGCCGGCCCCTCGATGCACAGCACGAGCAGCGAGAGGGGCACGGCGGGGAACAGCAGGTGCAGCGCCAGCCCGACCATCGTGCAGGCGAACAGCACCGGGAACACGGGGCCTCCCAGGTAGCCGCTCTTGAAGGACAGCCCGAGCAGGGCGAGCTTGAGCAGCGCCATCAGCAGCAGCAGGCCGACGCCGTAGCGCTCCGGGGCGGCGATGACCCGGTGGATGCTCTCCTCGCCGGAGAACAGCAGCTCCGGGATGGCCATCCCCACCAGGCCGATCACCGCCCCGGCGGCCAGGACGCGCACCACCACCCGGTCGCCGAAGAGCCTCGGGATGAGGGCGCCGAAGGCCCGCATGAGCAGGCCGGCGACGAGGGCCACGGCCGCGCCGAGGAGCCCCAGCAGGACGGCGTAGAGGAGGTAGACCGGCTCCAGCGTTTCGACCGGCGGGAAGGCGACGGCGCTGGCGAAAGACTGCAGCCCCAGCAGGGCGTACACGCTGAAGCCGATCGCCCCGGCGAGGAGGTTCCAGGTCAGCTGGCGCAGGCCCTCCGCGCCGCCGACCCGGAACTCGGTGGCCAGCACGCCCGTAAACAGGGGGTTGCCGACCACCCCGTTGAAGGCCGACGCCAGGGCGGCCACGTCGAAGCCCTGGGCGGCCTTCGCGGAGATGCGGAGGCGCGCCCGCGCCCAGGCGGCGAGGTCCTGCACGAGCACGGCGATGGTGCCCTCCGGGCCGACGCTGGCGCCGGAGAGCAGCGAGCACAGGGAGGTGAGCAGGGCGCCCGGGAAGGTGCGGTAGTCCTCCGGGGGCCCTTCGCTCTTGAGCGTCTCCGTGAAGCCCCCGCTGAGGGCGTTCGGCGCCCGCAGGTACTTCTGCAGCAGCCCGACCAGCAGCGAGAAGGTCAGCACGCCGGCGGGGATCGTCCAGCGGTGGGCGAGCACGAAGTCCTGGTTGGTCGCCCAGATCGCGGCGTAGAGCGCCCCGTAGACGCCCATGTAGACCGCGGTGAAGGCGATCGCGAGCAGGGCGATGCCGACGACGTGCGCGGCCCGCGGGGCATAACTCTCGCCGGCGGCCGGCGTTCCGGCCGCCGCCGGCGCGGGCGCGGGCGGGGCCGCGCTCATGCCGGGCGCTCGCCCGCGGCGCGGCCGCCGGCGCGTCCCGGTCGCCGGTCTACTGCTCCTGGTAGTTCCACGTCAGGCCGCCGTCGATGGTGTACGTGGTGCCGGTGATGTAGTCCGCCTCCGCTGAGGCCAGGAAGGCGGCCAGGCCGGCCACGTCCTCCGGCTGCCCCAGCCGCCCCAGGGGGATCTTCTGCAGCACCGCCGCCAGCTTCTCCTTGTCGTGCAGCAGGGCGGTGTTGATCGGCGTGACGAAGGCCCCCGGGGCGATCGAGTTGAGGGTGACGCCCAGGGGGGCCAGCTCGATGGCGAGGGTGCGGGTGAGCATCTTCACCCCCCCCTTGCTCGCGCAGTAGCTGGCGAAGTGGGGGAAGGGCAGCTCCTCGTGCACGGACGAGATGTTGATCACCTTCCCCTTCCGCCCGGTCTCGCGCAGGTGGCGCACGAAGGCCTGGATCCCGAAGAAGACGCCCTTGAGGTTGATGTCGAGCACGAAGTCGTACTCGGCCTCGGTCACGTCCCAGAAGGGGACGTTCTTCTCCACGCCCGCGTTGTTGACCAGGACGTCCAGCTTCCCGAAGCGCTCGACGGCCGCGGCGATCATCCGCTGCACATCGGGCACCTTGCTCACGTCCGCCTCGACGGCGTGCCCCGCGGCGCCGGCGGCCTCGATCTCTTTGAGCACCTCCTGCGCCGGCGCCGGGTTGCCGACGTAGTCCACGACGACGCTCGCCCCTTCGCTCGCCAGCCGCAGCGCGATCGCCTTGCCCAGCCCCTGGCCGCCGCCAGTGACCAGCGCCACCTTGTCTTGCAGTCTTTTCACGTTGACGCCCGCCCTTCTGGCCCCGGTGTACCCCCGGTGCCCTTCAAGCCCCTCTCAAGGGCCTCTCACGGCCGGGCCGGCGCTTGAGTGGGCGCTTGAGTGGGCGATGAGAGGCGCCTGAAACGGGGCCCGTCCATCGTGCAGCGGAGCGTATTGCCGTCACCCCCCCGGAAGGATGAGCGACATGCCCCAGGCGTACGACGTGATCATCATCGGCAGCGGCGCCGGCGGGGGGACGCTGGCGCGTCACCTGGCCCCGTCCGGCAAACGAATCCTGATCCTGGAGCGCGGCGGCTGGCTGCCCCGCGAGCAGGAGAACTGGGACGCCGAGGCGGTGTTCATGCAGAACCGCTATGTGCCCCAGGAGACGTGGTACGACCAGCGGGGCAAGGCCTTCTCGCCCGGCCTCCACTACTGGGTCGGCGGGGCGACCAAGCTCTACGGCGCGGCCCTCTACCGCCTGCGCCGCGAGGACTTCGGCGAGCTCCGCCACTACGACGGCGTCTCCCCGGCCTGGCCCATCTCCTACGCCGAGCTGGAGCCGTACTACACCCGGGCCGAGCAGCTC
>DATLLM010000054.1:0-4077 GCA_035537855.1 Chloroflexota bacterium
GATCCCCGCCATGCCGTCCTCGTTCCAGCGGTAGGCGCGGGAGCGGGCGTGGTCGTGGGGGAAGTAGTCCCAGGCGCTGCCGTCCGGACTGTAGTCCTCCCGGACGGTGCCCCAGGCCCGCTCCGCGAGGTAGGGGCCCCACTGGGCCCAGGGGCCGCTCTCGGAGAGGGGGCCGTCCGGCGGGCCGGAGCTGGCCAGCCGCTCGTGCTCGACTGTGGCCGCGGCCGCCCCGGTGCGTCGCCTCCTGGTGGTCCCGTCGCCGGCCGCGCGCGTGCGGGCCATGGTGGTCGTCCTCCCGTCTCTCCGAACGTCGTTGGGCTGGTCGGCTCTAGCGAGCGGCGTGCTGCCGGCTCAGGGCCCGCACGGAGATTCCGGCGCCGGCGAGGAGCCACACCGGCGAGACGCCGCCCCGCGGCGCAAGCACGAGCGGCCCGACGGCGCGGTCCGTCCGCGCCGTCAACCGCCCGTGGTCACCGGCCGGCGCCCCGTGCGGGCCGGTCGGGACTCCGCCGCCTACTCGGCGTCCAGCTCTTCCTCGGACACGGCCACGGCGATCCCCACCGCCCGGAGGATGTTGCCGGCCGCCGCGACGACGCGAGGCGCGCCCACCACCGGGGCGATCGCCGCCAGGACCCCCTGGAGCTGCTCGGTGCTGACCCCCAGCTCCCCCGCGACGCGCAGGTTGAGGGCGTAGGACATGGGCGGGGCGTCGATCGCCACCAGGGCCGCCAGGCGCACCAGCATCATCGTCTGGGGGTCCAGCGTCGTCCGCTCCAGCGAGGCGGCGGTCATCGCCGCCAGCACGTCCATGACGGGCTCGTCGTCGGCCGGCACAGGGTTCTGCTCGCTCATCTCGGTGTCTCCTCTGACATCGGATCGTGGGGCCCGCCACGCCCGGAGGCGGCGGGCGTCCACCCCCACTTCTAGCCGGGCGGGCGCTCAGCACCTCCTCAGCCGGGCGGCCGGGCGGGAGGCGGCGGCGGGGCGTCAGCCGAAGATCGCCCCCTCGGACGCCTCAGACGGCTCCGGGTCCGGCAGCCGGCGCATGCCCAGCGCGTCGAAGATCCCGACGACCGCGGCCAGGAGCGGGACGAGCAGCGCCACCTGGAGGGCGAGGTGCCTCGCCTCCGTGTTGATGCGCAGGATCTCCTGCTGGATCTCGGGGGGCTGCCCGGCGAGCTGCTGCTGAAGCTGGGTGTTGCTCATGATCTCCGCGTCCTCCTCGAGCGCCGTCGCCACCTGCTGCTGCGCGGCCGGGGGGAGGACGGGGCTGGCCTGCGCCAGGGCGGTGAAGCCGGCGGAGAGCGTCGCCAGCATGATGGCCCCGGCGAAGGCCAGACCGAAGGAGAGGCCGAACGAGCCGGCCGCGGAGTTCACCCCGGCGGCCTCGCTCGCCCGCTCCTCGGAGACCGGCGAGAGGGTGTAGTTGTTGAGCTGGGACACCAGCAGCCCCAGCCCGCTGCCGGCGATGAGCAGCGGCACCACCAGGGCCCAGCCCGAGCTGGCCCGGGGGACGATCGGGAGCAGCAGGACGATCCCGGTGGTCAGCAGGCCGTAGCCGGCGAGGACGACGCTGGCGGGCCGGCGCCGCCCGGAGCGCTTCCCGGCGAGGAGGGCCATCCCGAACATGCTGAGCGAGAGGGGCGCCAGGGACAGGCCGGCCTGCATGGCGTTGTACTCCAGCACCATCTGCAGGTAGATCGGCAGCGCGATGATCATGCCCCCCAGGGCGACCTGCTGGAGCAGCTGCCCCGAGACGCCTCGCCGGAAGATGGGGGACGCGAACAGCCGCGGGTCGATCAGGGTCGGCTTGTCCTGCCGCTGGCGCCGGCGCAGCCAGTAGACGAGCCCGGCCAGGGCCGTCGCACCGAGCGCCAGGAGGGCGGCCACGGCCTCCCCGCCCTCCTGCCACACCAGGATGCCGAGCACGATCCCGCCCATGCCCAGGACGGAGAGGAGCGAGCCGACCACGTCCACCCGGCGCGGCCCGGTGTACGGCACGTCCCGGACGAGTCCGATGCCGGAGAGCACGATCGCGATCAGCACGACCTCGAGCAGGAAGCCTACCCGCCAGGAGAGGTAGGTGGTGATGAAGCCGCCGAGCAGCGGGCCGACGGCGGTGGCGATGGCCGCGGCGGCGCCCACGAGGGCGTAGGCCCGCTTGCGCTCGGCGCCGTCGAAGTTGCCGTGGACGAGCGACTGCATGGCCGGCAGCAGGAGCGACGCCCCCAGCCCGCCGATGATGGCCCAGAACACGATGATCGCCGTCAGGCCCTGCGCGAACGCCATCGCCAGGGCACCCACGGCGTAGCCCAGCAGCCCCAGCACGTAGGCCCGCTTGCGACCGAAGAGGTCGCCGACCTTGCTCCCGATGAGGATGAAGGCGGCGGACACCAGCGCTTCGAGCGCGATCGCCGCCTGGACGCCGCTGACCGTCGTGCCCAGATCGCGCACGACCGCCGCGATCGAGACGTTCATCAGCGAGGTGTCGACGACGAGGACGAACATCGCCATCGACAACCGGATGGCGAGCTGCCGGCTGTGGCCCGTCGGGGCAGCGCCGGGGCGCTCTTGCTCGGTGCGCTCTCGCTCTTCGCCGGTGGTGCTGTCGCTCGCGCGCGTGCGGGCCATGGTGGCTGTGTCCTCCCGTCTCTCCGGCCACTTTCGAGCTCGATGCTCTGACGCAAGGCCGGGTGCGGTGCGATCGCGCCGGTGCAGCGGCGCTCCGGGCGCCGGACCGGCCGGAGACGGGCGCCGTCGATCAGGGGCCTGCGGCCACGTGCGGCACTGCTTCGTCCGCGGGTGCGGTCAATGGTGCGGTCAGCGGTGCGGCGGTGACCGGCTCCGGTCCGGTGACCGGCTCCGGTCCCCGCCCGCGGCCTGAGCCCCCAGGGCCGGAGCGGCATCGGGCCCCGCCAGCCGATCGCGCCAGGACGAGCGCGGCCAGGCGAGCGGGTCGGGCGCGCGCCCGGACTGCGCCGGCGCGGCCCTGTACCGCCTCGATTCGCCGTCGAGGCGGCCGGGGAGCACCCGGCTGTCCGGGCGGTCGGCCGCCCAGGCCTGGAGGGAATCGCGGGCCGGCTCGAAAGGCGGAAGCGCGTGTCCGCTGCCGGGTACCGCCGTCGCTCGCCGCCGGCGTGCCCGGGTCCAGGCGGCCGGCCGGCGCAACGGCGCCGGGGGACCGTCGCCCACCGCGACGACGACGGCGCCGGGCGCGTGCCGGAGCGGCGGCGCCGCGGCGCGGGCGTCCTCGAGTCGCGCGGTCAGATAGCGGTGCACCATCGCGGGCATGTCGTAGCCCCCGCCATCGACGCGAAGCAGCAGCCCGGCGTCGACGAGCCCCAGCAACGGGGCCGACTCGGCGCCGGCGACGGCGGACTCCGCCCGCGAGAAGCGGCCGGGGAGCACGGCCAGCCGCAGCAGCGTGGCGCGCTCGGCGTCCGAGAGGGCGGTCCAGGCGCCGTCCAGCACGTCCCGCAGGCCGTGGGGCCCGGCGGACCGGTCGCGGGTCGAGGCCGCCGGGAGGTCCCGCCCGGCCGCGAGATCGGCCAGCAGGTCGGCGCAGGACAGGCCGCGCAGGCAACCGGCCGCGACGAGGAGCGCCAGGGGGTGACCGTCGAGCAGGCGGCACACCTCGGCCGCCGCTTCGTGCTCGGCCGGGCCGAGCGGCGCCTCCGGGCGGGCGCGGGCGGCGGCCTCGAGGAAGAACCGCCCCGCGTCCGACCGCTCGAGGTCGGACGCCCCGGCGGGAACGAAGAGCCCGCGCACGTCGCAGACGGTCTCCTCCGGCAGCCGCAAGCGCGTCCGGGACGTGACGAGCAGCGTGACCCCGGCAGATTGCCGCAGCAGCGCGGTCAGGGCCCCCGCCCCCATGGCGTGCTGATCCATTCCGTCGACGACGAGCAGGACCCTCCTGGAGCGGAGGTGTCCGGCGACGGCCGCGAGGGGGCCACCGGCGCCGCCCGCTACGCCAACGGCGCGGCCGACGGCGGCGCCGATGCGGGCTGCGGCGAGCTCGGGCGAGTCCGGCGCCTCGCTCGCGTCGGGCGACGCGTCGCCGAGGGGCACGACGAACAC
>DATLLM010000055.1:0-3366 GCA_035537855.1 Chloroflexota bacterium
GCGCTGAGCACGAGGGGAACGCCGCTCATCTGCGCGACGAGCTGGGCAATAGGGGTCGCAATCGTGCGGTCGATCACCAACAGCGCTGCGATCCGTTCGCGCCGAACATGCCGCACGAGTCGCAGCACAGCGCCAGAGGCCACGGCGGCCCGCCGCAGACCCGTCGCTTTGCGGCCAGGCTCGACCGCCTCGATGCCGCCCTTCTCGAGCGCCAGCGGCGGCTCAGCGGCCAGCTCTTTCAGGCGCTCGTACACGTCGCCTCGCGGAACCGAGGCGGCCAGTATCTGGCATCGGCGATGATCGACATACCGAGCGCCGAGTAGCAGCATCGCGACGTCGCCTTCGACCGATCCACAGGCGTTGACGATGAGCACCTTCTTGGCGGGCATGTCCTCTCCGAAGCGGGGCGTCACTCTTCACACTCTAGCCGAGAAGGCGGACGAAATCGTCCTCGCCCGCCTCGCCGCGCACGTGCTCAACACCATCTCAACTGCGGGCAAACACGGTTGCGCGCTGGCCGCGCCGATACTCGGCCCATGGATCGGCTGAGGGAACGTGTCGTTGTCACCGGAGGCGCCGGCTTCATCGGAAGCCATCTCGTCGATCGCCTCATCGCCTCCGGCCACGCCCAGGTGATCGTCTTCGACGATCTCTCGCGCGGGCGCCTGACCAATCTCGAACGGCACGCCGGCGAGCCGCGGGTGACGTTCGTCCCCGGCGACGTCCGCGACCTGGAGGCCCTGAAGAGCGCGTTCGCGGGCGCCAGCGTCGTCTACCACCTCGCCGCCCGCTCCCTGGAGATGGGGCAGGAGGAGGACGTGCACGGGGTCTTCACCAGCAACGTGGTGGGCACCTTCAACGTCCTCACCGCCGCCGCCGCCGCGGGGGTCAAGCGGGTCGTCTTCGCCTCGGCGCGGGACGTCTACGGCGAGCCGATCGCCCTCCCGGTGGACGAAGACCACCCCCTGATGGCCATCACCACCTACGGCGCCAGCAAGGCCGCCGGGGAGCTCTACTGCCGCGTCTTCCGGCGCAAGTTCGGGCTGCAGGTGATCGTCCTGCGTCTGGGCAACGTCTACGGCCCGCGGGACGTGGGACACGCCATCCCGTTGTGGATCGAGCGCGCCGCCGCCGGCCAGGACCTGCACGTCCAGGGCGGCAAAGAGATCATCGACTTCCTCTGGGTCGACCAGGCGGTTGAGGCGCTCGTCCGCGGCGCCGCCGTCGACGGCTCCCTGCCCCCGATCAACGTCGCCAGCGGCACGGGGACGCGCATCCTCGACCTCGCCCGGCGGATCGTCCGCCTCGCCGAGGGGCGCTCGCAGATCAAGGTGCTCGCTCCGGACGAGCGCGGGGTGACCCGCTTCGTCGCCAACGTGGAGCGGATGCGCCAGATGCTGCGCCTCGAGCCCCCGCTCGATCCCCTCTCCAATCTGCCCCTCTTGCTGCCCACGGCGGCCGCGGCGAGCGCCGGTCCGGCCCCGGTGGCCGCCATCGACGCGGCCCCCGCGGCCGCCGGCTGAGGCCAGCGCATGACCGCAACGCGTACCGTCCGCTCGCCTCAGCCCGGCCCCGCGCCGGCGGAAGCGGTCGCGCCCGCCGCCCTGGCCCCGGACGTCCTGTTCGTGGTCAGCGCCTCCCTGCCGGACGGCCCGGTCGACCGGCCCGGACCGCGCAAGGACTACGTGGCCATCGCCCGCGAGCTGGGCGCCGCCGTGCTGGACTACACCGACGTCGAGCGCTCGGCCGGTGGCCGGCTGGCCGGCCGCCTCTTCGGCCGGGCGGCGGGGCAGGCCTGGGTCGCCTTCCGCCGCCGGCGCCGCTACCGGGCCATCCTGACCGACGGCGAGCACATCGGCCTGCCCCTGGCCCTGCTGCTGAAGCTGGCCGGCGACCGGCGCCCGCACGTGACCATCGGCCACCGCATCGCCACCCGGCGGAAGGCCCCCTTCTTCCGCTGGCTGCGGGCGGACAGCCACCTGTCCAAGATCGTCCTGCACTCCACCCTGCAGCGCCGCCTGGCCGTGTCCGAGCTGGGCATCCCGGGGGAGCGCCTGGCGCTGATGCCCTACCAGGTGGACACGGACTTCTGGCGGCCCCAGGAGGGGGTGCCGGAGGAGCGCCTGATCTGCAGCGCCGGTCTGGAGCACCGGGACTACCCCACCCTGTTCCGGGCCGTCGACGGGCTGGACGTGCGGCTGGTGGTCGGGGCCGCCAGCTACTGGTCGCACCAGCGCAACTCGGCGGCCGCCGCCCCCCCGCCGCCGAACGTGGAGATCGGGTCCTTCAACTACGACGAGCTGCGCCGGCTCTACGCCCGGGCGGCGTTCGTCGTCGTCCCCCTGTACGACGTCGACTTCCAGGCCGGGATCACCACCATCCTGGAGGCGATGGCCATGGGCAAGGCCGTGATCGTGACCCACACCCGGGGCCAGTTCGACGTGGTCGAGGACCGCCGGGCGGTCACCCGTGGCGATCCGCCCCGCCCGCGCGAGCCCGGCCTGCTGCACGCCTTCGCGGCCGCCCACGACCTGCCGGTTGAGCCCAACGGGCTGTACGTGCCGCCGGGCGACCCGGAGGCCCTGCGCCGGGCCATCGCCTACCTGCTGGAGCACCCCGAGGAGCGGGCCCGGCTGGGCGCCGCCGGGCGCCGGGCGGTGCAGTCGCTGATGACGGTCGACCAGTTCGCCGGTCGCATCGGCCGGCTCGTGCGGGACGCGGTGGCGGACGCCGATCCGGCCCCCGACCGCGTGCTCGCGGGCCCGGCGGCGCTCGCCCCCGGCCGGGCCAGCTAGGGCCAGAGGCGGGCAGAACGGCGCGTCATGACGCATCTGATCGTGAACCTCGTGCAGGGCGCCGTCGCCGTCGTCGCCGGCGCCCTGCTGCTCGTCGGCGGCTACCTGGTCTTCCTCACCGTCGCCGCCCTCTTCGCCCGCCGCCGCGGCCCCCAGGCGGGCCCCGGCCGGCGCCGCTTCGCCGTGCTCGTCCCGGCCCACAACGAGGAGCTGCTCATCGGGCGCCTGCTGCGCAACCTGCACGAGCTGGAGTACCCGGAGGGCGGCTTCGACGTGCACGTGGTCGCCGACAACTGCACGGACGAGACGGCCACCCGGGCGCGCTGGCTCGGCGCGCGGGTGCACGAGCGGTTCGACCGCACGGCCCGGAGCAAGGGCCACGCCCTGCGCTGGCTGCTGCAGCGGGTGGTGGCCCTCGAGGAGGGCTACGACGCCTACGTCGTGCTCGACGCCGACTCGGTCGTCGACCGCAACTTCCTGCGGGCGATGGACGCCCGCCTGGAGGCGGGCAGCCGGGTGGTGCAGGCCTACTACACCGTCCTCAACGCGTCCGCCTCGCCCGTCGCCGGGC
>DATLLM010000056.1:0-6075 GCA_035537855.1 Chloroflexota bacterium
GTACCGCGGGCTGGCCACCCGCTACGAGAAGACCGCCGCCTACCACGCCCTCGTCACCCTCGCCGCCCTGGTGCTCTGGCTGCCCAAATGATCCGTCGGACACGCCCTAGTAGGGGCCGACGCACCAGACGCACCAGACGCAGCGGACGCCCCAAACGCCCGGCGTGCGTAATTGGATTGCGCACGGATTACGCACGCCGGGCCCCGGGCGAGCCACTCGGTCCGGCCAGAATGCTCCCGTTCGGACGTATGGGCAGTCACTTGCTCGGCTCGCTTGCTGCGCCGATCGCCCGGACGTTGGGTGTGCGCCGCGTCGATCGAGCGTGTATCCGCTGCCCCAACTGGCGGGCACGCCGTGGCGGATCTCCCCCCTCGCGGTGACTCGGGTGCCACTGCCTGACCGGACGCCGCGCACTGCCGCAGCTGCCTACGGTGACGCGGCGAAGTCCTGTGGGAGGTAGCCGCTGCCCGTCGGCGAGGGAGCGACCGGGTCCTGCTCTGCTACATCCGATCGGAGCAGGTTCCGCACAAGGTTCAGGAAACCCACCCGCTCCCCACCGCCCGCGGTCGCAACCGGTATCCGGGGCCACGTTCCCAGGAGTGAGCCGAGCCGTAGCCAACCGCTCACGACCGCTCATGGGTGCTCGTTCAGAGGGCGAAATGGTAACGCCGCCACCGGCGTTCGTTCGTCCTCACCAGCCTGTCTTTCGCGCAACATGGCTCCCACACGGCGGGAGGGCAATGCGTTATGCGCCGGCACAGTCGTGGCGGCGCCGGTACGCTTGTGGGCGACCCCGAACACTTGCAGTGCGTACCATGTGAGGGAGAGGGTCAGGCAATGACGCAGCTGAGCGAGAAGGACGTTCGCGAGGTCGAGGCCGCAATCGCGCGATCGCCCGACATCCTGGACGGCACGCCGGTTTTCGCCGGCACGCGCGTGCCGGTGCGGACGCTGCTGGACTACCTCGAGGCCGGCGACCGCCTGGACGACTTCCTGGCGGACTTCCCCACCGTCCGCCGCGAGCACGCCGTCCGCGTCCTCGAGCTGGCCGGGCGGGCGCTGCTGGCGCACGCCTGACGCCCCACCGGCGAGCCTCCCGGCACGATGCGCGTCCTCCTCGACGAGTGCCTCCCCCGCCGGCTGAAGGCCGACCTCGCCGGCCACGCGGTGACGACGGTGCCCGAAGCGGGCTGGGCGGGCACGAAGAACGGCGACCTGCTGCGGCTGGCCGCGGCCCGCTTCGACGCGTTCGTGACCGTCGACCAGGGTGTCACCTTCCAGCAGAATCTGGCGGCGACCCTGCGCGGCAGCCGGTTGGGGGTCGTCGTGCTGCAGGCCCCGAGCAATCGCTTGGAGGAGCTCCGCCGGCTCGTCCCCGCGCTCGCGGTGGCGCTCCGTGACCTCCGACCGGGTCAGGTGCAGCGCGTGCAGGCGCGAAACCCCGCCGTCGACGAGGGGACAGGTTAGGCGCCGGCCGAGTGTCGGCCGGCGCCACCGATCGCGGCGGAGGCCCCGGGGGTGCGGCGGACAACGTGACCCCTCTGTGGCCGGGACGAGCCGGGGGTTTGGATGCCACGCGCTCCTCGCGAGCGGCGCTTGCGGTGCACTTGCGCTGCGGACACCCCGCCAAGCCACAGCCTTTCGCGATGGGGACCGAATGTGTCCCGCCCACTTCGGACGCGCGACCGGAGGCGGTCAGCGCGCTCACGAGCCCGGGTCCGACTCCCCGGGCCGCATCCCCTCCGGCGTCAGGACGCTTCCGTGCGCACGGCGCACGCGATCGCCTGCTGCAGCGACATGGCCAGCCCGGCGGCGAGCGCGTGGCGTCCCCGGTCGCGCAGGGAGGCGCGCGCCGACGCCCACCACCGACGCAGGCGCGCCCGGTCCACCGGCCCGCGCGGCGCGCCGATCCGGTGCCGCAGCGCGCGGGCCCCCGCCGCCAGGCGCAGGGCCCGCTCCGCGTCCCCCGCGGCCGCGGCGGCCTCGGCGCACACTTCGAGCAGGAAGGCCACGTGCTCCTGATCGCCCAGCCCGCCGCTGAGCGACAGCCCCTCCCGCAACAGCGGCGCGGCCGCCGCGGGCTCGCCGCGGTCGCACGCTGCCTGCGCGAGGAAGCGCAAGGCGTACGCCGTCGCCACCGGCTCGCCGCACGCCGGGCGCCCGCCGCAGTCCCAACGCGAGGCGCCGCCGCGCCGCCGGGTCGCCCTGCACCAGCAAGGCCGCGCCGAGGTGCACGTGGGCCCACGCGACGCCGGCGCGGTCGCCGCCCCGGCGCAGCGCCGCCAGGGCGTCCTCGATCAGGAGCGCCGCGCGACCGCCGTCGCCGCCCTGGTAGGCCGCGTGGCCAAGCGACATCAGGACGTGGCCGACCCCTTCGGCGTCGCCGGCGGCGCGCCACCGGCCGAGCGCGGCGGCGAACAGCCGGCGCGCCTCTTCGTCTCGGGAAGAGGCGCGCCGTCGATTCCGGAGTCCCTGCCACCGCTGGACGACTTCTCGGCGGACGACCTGGTGCGGGAGTTGCAGCGCCGCTACATGGGCATCCCGGCTGCGGTCCTCCAGAATCGCGACGTCCTGAACCTGCTCCTCCCCACCCTGCGGGCCGACCTGCGGCTGCTGGAGCCGTACACCTACCAGCCGGAGGACCCGCTGCCCTGCCCCGTCTCCGCGTTCGGCGGGCGCCAGGACCCGAACGTCACCGCCGAGACGCTGGCCGCCTGGCAGCGAGAGACGACGGGGGCGTTCCGGCTGCGGTTGTTCCCCGGGGGGCACTTCTTCCCGCAGCAGGTCCCCGGCTTGCTCGCCGCCGCCACCCGCGAGGACCTGGCCGGCGTCCTCGCCCCCGGCGCGGACGGGGCCGCCTGGCCACCGCGTGGGGGCAGCTGACGCGGGTCGTTCCGCGGCGGGGCCGTCCGCGCGGCGTCCGCGCTGAACCGGTTCGCCGGGGCCACCTCACGCCACCAGAGTCGCGCGGTGCAGCCGCCGCAGGAAGCCGCGGGCGTCCTCCTCTGACCACCCCCGCTCCTCCACGAGGGCGCCCCACAGCCGGTTGAAGCCGACCGTCAGCGCCCAGAGCGCGTCCGTCGCGGCCGGCACCGTCCAACCCGGCGCCAGGTGGCCCTCCCGCTCGAGCCCCGCCGCGAGGTGGTGGGCGCCGCTGCGCCAGCCCTGCACGGCGTGGTCCCACATGGCCGCGGCGTCGGGGTCGGTCGCGCGCGCCCGGTCGATCGCCTCCAGCACGGGCCGCAGCCGGGCGTGGTAGGTGGTCAGGTGGCGGACCCACTCGTCGAGCGCCGCGCGGGCGTCCGGCGCCTCCCGGATCGGGCGGAGCGAGCCCTCCAGGTCGAGCATCCGGTCGACGTGGGGGACGAGCGCGGTCAGCAGGTCGGCTCGCGAGGCGAAGTGCAGGTACAGCCCCCGCCGGGAGATCCCGGCGGCGGCGGCCACGGCGGTCATCGTCGCCGCCTCTGGGCCGTGCTCCTGGAGCAGGCGCCACGCGGCGTCGAGCAGGGCCGCGCGCGTCCGCTCGCTGCGCGGGTTCTGCGGCACCACGATCCGGCCCATCGGCGCCCCCCTCTTGACGGATGCGGGAACTACACGTACTGTGCACCAGTATAAACTGCACAGCCTGTGAAGATAAAGAGGAGGGGCCTGTGGACACCGCGGTCTACGAGGATGAGGCGGCTGCCCGGTACCGGGCGGCCGAGGCGGCGCTGTGGCGCCACTACGGGGCGGCGCCGGACGAGCGCGTGGTCGAGCTGGGGCCGCTCGGGCTGCGCGTCCGGGTGCAGACGGTCGGCCGGGGAGCCGGGGAGGGGGAGCCGCCGGTCCTCTACGTCCACGGCGGGCCCAACGCCGGGTCGACGTTCGCCCCCCTGGCGCCGGCGATGGCGGGGCGGCGGTGCCTCATCCTGGACCGGCCCGGGTGCGGCCTGTCCGGGCCCGTCGACTACGACGCGCTCCCGCTCCCCCGGCTCGCCGCCGAGACCGTGGCGGGCACCCTGGACGCGCTCGGCGTCGAGCGGGCCGACGTGGTGGGCAGCTCGTTCGGCGGGGCCTGGGCGCTGTGGTTCGCGCTCGCCCACCCGCAGCGCGTGAACCGGCTCGTCCTGCTGGGCGCGCCCGCGCTCGTGCCCGGGATGCTCGTGCCGCGGTTCATGCGGCTGATGCTCACGCCGCTGCTCGGCCCCCTCATCTCCCGCCTGCCGCCGAGCGCCGGCGGCGCCCGGTGGACCCACCGGCAGATGGGGCACAGCGCGGCGACCGTCGAGGCGGGCCTCCCCTCCGTCTACTGGGAGTGGGGCGTCCGGCTGATGGCCGACACCCCGACGATGGCCAGCGACCTCCGCGCCATCCGCACGTCGGTGAGCCGCGGTCGCGTCCGGCCGGAGGTCGCGCTCACCGCCGGCCAGCTGCGGTCGGTCGCCGCGCCGGCGCTGCTCTACTGGGGCGACGCGGACACCTTCGGTGGCGCGGGCCAGGTCCGCGCCACCGCCGGCCTGCTCCCGGGCGCCGCCCTCCACCTCGTGCGCGGCGCCGGGCACCTGCCCTGGCTGGACGATCCGGCGCGGTGCGCCGCCGCCGTGACGGCGTTCCTGGACGCGCCCCGGCGGGCCGCCGCCGGAGCGGCGCCGGAGCGGGTGGTCGCGGCCTGACGGCGGGGCGCGGTCGCTTCCGGCGGCGGGCGGGCGCCCTCCCCCCCGGCGGCTGCGCGACACCGCCGGGCGCGGGGGTGACCGGAATCGGCGCCGCCGCCCGGGGCGTCAGGGGAGCGTCTTGGTGGTCTCGTACTGCTTGACCTGGACGTCCATCTCCCGCTGCAGCTCGTCGAGCGCCTGCTGGGGTGACGTCTCGCCCTTGAGCGCGCGCGTGCCCCACTCGGTGCGCCTGGTGGTGAAGGTGGCGATCAAGGGCGAGGCGACGACGGGCTTCATCTTGTCCACCTTGAGCATGTCCAGCCACGGCCCCATCAACGGCACCGCTTCGCGGAACTTGGGGTCGGTGGCCACCGCCTTCACCGGGGGGAGGTTGTTCTCGCGCACGTTCCAGTCCCAGACCATCTCCGGCCCGGCGAAGTGCCGCATCGCCACGGCGGCTTCCCCGGGATGGGGCGCCTCCGCCGGCAGGACGAAGGTGTTGCCCCCGGCCGTCTCGCCCGTGCCGTAGGGCACGCCGGGAGCGGTCGGCCAGAAAGCGACGGTGTACTTGAAGCCGGGCTGCTCCTTCGAGTAGTTGTTCGCCGGATCCCACTCGCCGACGCGGGTGAGGGCCGAGCGGGAGTTGTAGAAGGACGGCCGGGTGGTGACGCTCTCCGCCGCGTGGAAGGCCTCGGCGGCGTCGTACCCGCCGTAGATCCGGGCCGTCCGGGCCATCCAGGCCAGTCCGGCGACGTTCTCCCTGGTATTGATGGTGAACCGGCCCGTCGCCGCGTCCCAGTAGCCGCCGCCGGAGAGCTGGGCCCACAGATCGAAGCCGCGGTGGCGCCAGGGGAGGATGCCGATCTGGGTCAGGGTGCTCCCCTCCTTCTTAGTCAGGCGGGCATTCCAGTCGTCCAGCTCGTCCAGCGTCCGGGGCGGCTTCTTGGGATCGAGCCCGGCGCGCGCGACGGACTCGTCGTTGATGCCCAGCAGGTACGCGTCGAACTCCTGCAGGAAGCCGAAGAGCTTGCCGTTGAAGGTGATCATCTGCCACACGTTGGCCAGGTAGTCGTCCGGCCGGATCTTCATCTCCGCGCGGTAGCGCTCCAGGTCGCGGATCAGGCCCTTGGCCTGCCACTGGGGCACCGGCGTGAAGTCGTAGGTCATGATCACGTCCGGGGCGGCGCCCGAGACCATCGCCGTGGTGTAGTTCTTGTAGTTGTCGTCCGTCGCCGTCAGGACGTAGTCGATCTGGATGTCCTTGTGCGCCGCGTTGAAGCGGGTGGTCTGGTCGCGCATGATCCCGTCTCCGGTGGGATCGGACGCCGGCGAGAAGAACGTGAGCTTCACCGGCTGGCCGGCCGGGCGGGCCGCCTCCGGCGCCCCGGCGGCTCCCGGATCGCCCCGCGCGCAGGCGGCGGCCCCCAGCCCGCCGAGGGC
>DATLLM010000057.1:0-3597 GCA_035537855.1 Chloroflexota bacterium
GGATACCGGCCGGGCCACCGGGGTGCGGCGCCCCGGCCGGTATCCTGACGGGCATGAACGTGCTCGAGCGGTTCCGGCTGGACGGCAGAGTGGCCCTGATCACCGGGGCGAGTCACGGCATCGGCGAAGGCCTTGCGCTGGCCCTCGCCGGCGCCGGGGCGGACGTGGCCCTGGCAGCGCGGAGCGTCGACGACCTGCAGCGGGTCGCCGGAGCGGTGCGCGAGCTGGGCCGGCGCGCCCTCGTCGTGCCCACCGACGTCTCCGACCTGTCCCAGGTTGGGGCGATGGTGGAGCGCACGGCCGAGGCGCTCGGCGAGCCGGACATCCTGCTCAACGTGGCCGGGGTCAACCGGCGCAAGCCGATCCTGGAGGTGACCCTCGACGACTGGAACTTCGTCCTCGACGTCAACCTGCGCGGACTGTACTTCGCCTCGCAGGCGGTGGCGAGACGGCTCGTGGCCCGCGACGCCGGCTGGGGACGAATCATCCACATCGCCAGCATGACCTCCTACCGCGGCTTCTCCGACCTCTCCCTCTACGCCGTCACCAAGTCCGCCGTGGTCAACCTGACCAAGACTCAGGCGGTGGAGTGGGCGGGCTACGGCATCCGCGTCAACGCCATCGCTCCCGGGTGGATCGAGACGCCGATGACGGCGCAGATGAGCCCCGGACGCCGGCAGTGGGTTGAGGCGCACCTGCCCCAGGGGGCTTACGGGCAGCCCGAGGACCTGGCCGGCGCCGCCGTCTACCTGGCCAGTCCGGCCTCGGACTACACCACGGGGCAGACCTTCCCGGTCGACGCCGGCTTCACCGCCGGCAACCCCTGGCCGGCACTCGACGGTTGAGCGGCGCCCGCTGACGGTCGCGGCCCGCATCGTGCAAGCGGGCCAGGGTGCCGCCTCGCCGTTGTCGCCCGGCCCCACCGGGAGTATCGTTGGGGCTCGCCCGGCGCCGCACCGGCGACGGTGGTGGACACCGGCCCCGCCAGTGCAGAGGAGATAGTGCCATGGCCATGATGCCGCTCTTGAACAAGCTCGGATCGATCTTCCAGCGAAAGCGCTCCGAATCGCAGCCCCAGGCCAGCACGGCCACCACGGCCAGCACGGTGGATATGGGCGCCCCCGCCGCCGCGACGGGGACCGCGCCGGCGTCGGGCGCCGCTTCGGCGGCCCTCTCCGATCCGATCGTCGCCGCCGCGAACCAGGAGCTGGCCGCGGCCCAGGCGCAGCCGGTGCCGACCGAAGAGGAGCAGCTCGTCGCCGAGCAGCACCCCGCCTGGGCCGCGTACGATTTCGAGCGCTGCATCGTGATCTTCAGCCGCCTGCTGGAGATGCACCCGGACAGCACCGAGTACAGGGAGAAGCTGGTCACCAGCTACTTCAACCGCGGCAAGCAGTACGAGGACCAGGGGAACGAGGAGCGGGCCTCGCAGCTGTACTACAGCGCCCTGTCCATCGACCCGGACTTCGGCCCGGCCCGGGAGGCGGCCGAAGCCTTCGTCAATCGCGTCGAGAGCGCTTGACCGGCGGCGGCCGGCCGCGCAGGACGCGACCGGCCGCCGCGACTACTCGTCTTTGACCCGGTCGGCGTCCGGCAGGCGCGGCCGGCCCCGGGGACGCAGCCTCCCGGCGGCGCCCCGCACCCAGTCCCGCAGCTTCGGGGCGTCGATCCCGGTGATCGCTTTGAGGCGCTCCTCGGGCTCGTCCGTCTCTTCCGGCGGGAGCTGAAAGTAGGCGTGCGCCCGCTTGCCGACCACGGTGGTCGCCAGCGCGCTCGCCGTGGCCGAGGTCGCGGCCCCCAACAGGGGCACCCCACGGGCGATCCAGCCGGTGCCGTAGCGCCGCGCCAGACGCCCGGTCATGCGGCGCACCCCGCCGACGACGAGCTGACTCTGGGCCGTACTGACCCCCATCACCAAACCGACGATCTTGCGTCGCTCCTCGGGAGTCAGTACCCGGCCGTGCACGGCGGCGATCTCCAGCACCAGCTCGGCGTGCAGCTTGACCGACGCCCCGATGTCCGCGGCCACCCCGACGGTGATGGAGAGGATCGTACCCAGTCCGGGCAGCAGGGCCCCCCCGGCGGTCGCCGCCCCGATCAAAGCGGTCTGCCGCGCCTTACGCTCGATCAGGTACGAGACCAGCTGCTCGTCGCCCCACTCGGGATGGCGCCGGCGCAGCTCGCTCACCGTCCGCTGCGCCCCCCGATCGTCGGTCGACTCGAGGCGGTCGACGACGAACCCGACCAGATCGCCCACCCAGCGACCGGCGTCGAGCATACCCCCGCTTCGGGCGGGTGGTTCGGGCAGCGGGGAGCCGTTTGTCGCAGCCATGGTCGCGCTTCGCCTTTATCGGGGCCCGGCGCGGCCGGTTGCCCCGGTCGCTCCGGTCAGTCGTTGACGTAGGTCAGCCAGCCGGCGAAGCGCTCGTCCTCGCCGCCGACGGCCTTGAGGTAGCGCTCACGCAATTCGAGTGCCACCGGCCCGGCCCGGCCGGTGCCGATCGGCCGGTAATCGATCTCCGAGACCGGGGTGACCTCGGCCGCCGTGCCGGTCATGAACACCTCATCCGCAGCGTACAGCTGGTCGCGCGTGGCCATGACCTCTTCCACCTCGAGGCCCATGCCCCGGGCGACCTGGATGACGCTGTCCCGGGTGATGCCCACGAGGGTGACCGAGGGCGCGATGGCGAAGAGCTTGCCGTCCCGGACGAAGAAGATGTTCTCGCCCGTGCCCTCGGCGACGAAGCCGTTCTGGTCGAGCAGCAGGGCCTCGTCGAAGCCGGCGCTGACGGCGTCCATGCGGGCCAGCGCGGAGTTGACGTAGTTGCCCCCGGCCTTGGCCTTGCCTGGCATGGCGCTCGCCGGGAGCCGGACCCAGGCCGACGTGATCAGCCGGGCGCCCTTCAGCAGGGCGTCCTCGCCGAGGTAGGCGCCCCACTCCCAGGAGGCGATCATGACGTTGATGGGACAGGGCATGGGGTTCACGCCCAGGGTCTGCCCGCCGCGCCAGACCAGGGGCCGGACGTAGCAGGCGTCCCACTCGTTGACGCGCACCACGTTGCAGACGGCCTCGTTGATCTGCTGCTCCGAGTACGGCACGGGCATGCGCATGATCCGCGCCGAATCGAACAACCGCCGGGTGTGCTCCGGGAGGCGGAAGACGGCCGGGCCGCGGGGCGTGGCGTAGGCCCGTACGCCCTCGAAGACGCTCGTGCCGTAGTGCAGGGCGTGGGACAGCACGGAGACCTGCGCCTCGGCCTGCGGCACCAGCTTGCCGTCCATCCAGATCTGGCCGCAGCGGATGCCGACGTCGCCGCCGGTCGCCGGGGCCGGCGTCGGCGAGACGACGTCCTGCATGGACTCCTCGCTGGAGCTGGCGCTGGGTACCTGGGGGACGGCTGCCATCGGGTCTCCTCCTCAAGACGACGTGCCGGGGCGATCGCGACGTCGCGCCCCAACGAGCATAGGATATGCAATGCGCCGGTGACCAGCGACGCCGCCGGCGACATCTGGCCCAGCGGACGGAGTAGCGAAGCGGTGAGCGTGCCCCCGGCCCCCGGCGCAGGGGCCACCCCCGAAGCGCCCGCCACGGAGTCG
>DATLLM010000058.1:0-11380 GCA_035537855.1 Chloroflexota bacterium
CGCTTCGCCCTGCCCCGGCTGTACGCCCTCGTGCGTGCGCTCGGCTCCTCCTCCCCCGACCAACGACCTGACCAGGGAGCCGTGCGCACGCTCGAGGGCGTACAGCCGGGGCAGGGCGAAGCGGACGGACAGCCGTTCGGGGACGCCGGCGAAGGTGCCGGCGATGTAGGGATCGAAGCCGTAGTCCAGGATCTCGGCGCCCAGCCGGCGCCGCACGAAGCCGGCGACGCTCTCCTCTCGCTCGAGAGGGGCCGGCTCGACGAAGGGCTCCCTGAGCAGGCGCAGCTTGGCGGCCGGCGAGAGGAGCGCCGAGCGCAAGAGCTCGGCGGGGGAGCGGGGGAGGGGAACCAGCCGCCCCCGGCGGACGACGTAGCGCCGGCGGGCGGCCTCGCGGGCGAACACCCGCTGCCCCTCCAGGCCGAGTCCGCAGACGAGCGCCGCGAGTGCCGGCGAGGGTTCCTGGAGGGCGTTGGGGCCCCGCTCGACGAGGAAGCCGTCTGCCCGCTCGCTGCCGATGGCGCCCCCCGTCCGAGCGGCCGCTTCGAACAGGGTGACCGGCACCCCCCGCTGCCCGAGCCGGTGGGCGGCGGCCAGCCCGCTGATGCCCCCGCCGATGACCGCGACCCTACCCATGACTACCTCCTGTCACCGCACGCAGCGGGGAGCGTCTGCGTCCCGCCGCCGCCAGGCGCACGGCGGCCGCCGCCAGCAGGGGATCGGGGACCGGGGGCGCCCCGTCCAGGACGGTCGCGGTGAAGCGCTCGACCCCCTCGGTCGTGGCCCGGGCCCAGGGGCGCCGCACGACCGCGGTGGACGTCTCGCCCGCGGCGTCGCGATACCGGATGCGCTGCCCGTCGAAGACGAGCGAGCGGTCGGCCCACGACAGCTCGATCCGCACCCGCCGCCCGGGCGGCGCGCCGGCCCCGACCAGCCAGCTGAGCTGGACGAGGGTGCCGGGGTAGACCAGCCGGACGTGCTGCGCGGCCGCGCCGAAGTCCCCTCCCGGCGTCAGGCCGGCGTAGCGCACGGCCGCCCCGTGTGCGTCGGGCGCCCCCAGCCACTCCAGGACGGCGTAGAGGTAGTACGACTTGACCAGCGCCGGGGGCCCGCCGACTGAGGTGTTTCGGAAGGCCGAAGGACCGGGCCCACCGGCCCAGGCGACGCTGACGGCCACTTCGAGGGGCGGCCCCTCGCGGCGGATGGCCTCCCCCAGGGCGGCGTGGGGGCCGAGCCACACCTGATCGTAGGCCGCCTGGAGGACCAGGCCCCGCCGGCGGGCGAGTTCGAGCGCCGCGTCCGCCCGGCGAGCTTCGAGCGCCAGCGGATACTCCACCAGGGCGTGCCGCCCGGCGCGCAGCGCGGCGACGGCCAGCGCCCCGTGCGAGTCGTTGTGGGTGCAGACGGCGACCGCGTCGAGGTCTGGCCGCCCCAGCAGCGA
This sequence comes from Chloroflexota bacterium, assembly GCA_035537855.1. Lineage (GTDB taxonomy): Bacteria > Chloroflexota > UBA11872 > UBA12225 > UBA12225 > DATLLM01. Next base: position 1,439 of record DATLLM010000058.1, read on the forward strand.
CTCGATCCCTCCGGCGAACGCGCACCCGTGGTCGGCGGCCAGCGCCGCCCCGGTTTCGGCGTTCCGCGACGCGACGGCGACCAGCCGGGCTCGGGGCGCGGCGCCCACAGCCGCCGCCCGCGTGCGCGCCATGCGCCCCGAGCCGATGATCCCGAAACGGAGAATCGGCTCTGTTCCCGGGCCGTTCACGAGGCCGCCTTCACGCCCACTCCCGGGGGGTCCGCAGCACCTCCACCAGGAGCGCCTCGGGGCTCCCCGGCCCAGGCTGGTGGTCGTACTCCCACCGCGCGACGAGGGGCAGAGACATCAGGATGCTCTCTGCCCGCCCGCCGGTCTTGAAGCCGAACAGGGTGCCCCGGTCGTAGACCAGGTTGAACTCGACGTACCGGCCCCGGCGCAGCCCCTGCCAGCGCCGCTGGGCCGCGGTGAAGGGGGCGTCCTTGCGGGCCGCGACGACGGGCAGGTAGGCCGGCACGAAGGCGTCGGCGCAATCCCGCACGAGAGCGAAGAGTCCCTCCCGGTCGTCGCCGGTGAGGCGGTCGAAGAAGATCCCCCCCACCCCCCGCCGCTCGCCGCGGTGGGGGAGGAAGAAGTACTCGTCGCAGGCCCGCTTGAGGCGCGGATAGAGGGTGGCGTCGTACCGGTCGCAGGCCGCCTTGTGGGCGCGATGGAAGTGGGCCGCGTCCTCCTCGAAGAGGTAGGCGGGCGTGAGGTCGGCGCCCCCGCCGAACCACCACGCCTCCGGCGCCGCCCCATCGCCCAGCTCGAAGTAGCGGTAGTTGGCGTGGGCGGTGGGCGCCATCGGGTTGTGGGGGTGGAGGACGAGGCTCAGGCTGGCGGCGAAGAACGGCACCGGCCCATCTGCCGGGTGGCCGGCGGGGTCGCCACCCGAGAGGTAGTCCGGGCCGGCCGCGCCCCGGGCCGCCTCGGGCGAGAGGAGCCCGTGGACGGCGGACACGTTCACGCCCGCCTTCTCGAACACCGCCCCCTGCTGGAGCACCCGGGTGGTGCCGCCACCCCCCCCCGGGCGGGACCACTCATCCTGGCGGAAGCGGGCGCCGGCCGGGCCTTCGAGGTGCTCGATGGCCCGGCAGATGGCGTCCTGCCGCTCGCGCACCAGCGCCTCCATCTGCGCCCGCATCGTCCCCGCGAGTGTCATCGTGGACATCGTCTAGCTCGGCTCGGGGCGGTAGTCGTGGACGAAGTCGACCAGCCGGCGGACGTTGTCGACGGGCGTCGTGGGGTGGACGCCGTGGCCGAGGTTGAAGATGTGCCCCGGGCGCCCGGCGGCCTGGTCGAGCACGGCCTGGGCCCGCCGCCGCAGCTCGGGCCAGGGCGCGAGGAGCGCCGCCGGGTCGAGGTTGCCCTGGACGGCGACGCCGTACGACAGCCGGCGCCAGGCCGCGTCCAGGTCGACGCGCCAGTCGACGCCGATGACGTCCCCTCCGGCGTCCCGCATCAGCTCCAGGAGGCCACCGGTGCCGGTGCCGAAGTGCAGGATGGGCAGGCCGGCCCGCCGCGCGAGGGCGATGGTGTGCCGGCTGTGCGGGAGGACGAACTCCCGGTAGTCCGCCGGGCTGAGCACGCCGACCCAGCTATCGAAGAGCTGGAGGGCCTGGGCACCGGCCTCGGCCTGGGCCAGCAGGTAGCGGCCGGCGACCTCGCTCAGCTGGGCCATCAGCCGGTGCCAGAGCGCCGGTGCGCCCAGCATCAGGCCCTTGGTGTGTAGGTAGTGGGTGCTGTGCCCGCCTTCGATGGCGTAGGAGGCGAGGGTGAAGGGGGCGCCGCTGAACCCGATCAGGGGCAGCCCTCGCCCGGCCAGCTCCCGCCGCACCAGCCGGATCGTCTCCAGGGTGAACCACAGGGCCTCCTCCGGCGGAGGCGTGCGCAGGGCGGCGACGTCGGCGGCGCTGCGGATGGGGTTGTGCACCACCGGTCCCACGCCGCGGATGATCTCCAGCCGCAGGCCCATCCCCTCCAGGGGGGGCAGGATGTCGGCGAAGACGATGGCGGCGTCGAGGCCGAACGCCCGCACGGGCTGCAGCGTCACCTGGCAGGCCAGGTCCGGCGTCTTCATCAGCTCGAGGAAGCCGTACCTGGCTTGTAGGGCGCGGTACTCGGGCATCATCCGCCCGGCCTGGCGCATCAGCCAGATGGGCGTCGCGTCCACCGGCTGGCGGGCGCAGGCCCGCAGGAACCGGGCGTCCGGCAGGTCGACCGAGGGGCGCTCGGCCACGGCTACGACGGCGTCCACGGGATCGCACTCCTTTGCCCGGCTTCCTCGGGCGGCGGGTCTGCCTCCGCCAACCAGCGGGCGGCGTCTTTGGCGAAGTAGGTCAGGATCAGGTCGGCGCCGGCCCGCTTGACTGCGGTCAGGCTCTCCAGCGCCGTCCGGCGCAGGTCGACCCAGCCGTTGGCCGCCGCCGCGTGGAGCATGGCGTACTCCCCGCTCACCTGGTAGGCCGCCACCGGCAGGTCGTAGGCCCGGCGCACGGCGCTGATCACGTCCAGGTAAGGGAGGGCCGGTTTGATCATCAGGATGTCGGCCCCCTCGGCCACGTCGAGCGCCACCTCCCGCAGCGCCTCGCGCCCGTTGGCCGGATCGAGCTGGGACTGGCTCCGGTCGCCGAAGCCGGGCCGGCTCTCGGCCGCCTCCCGGAAGGGGCCGTAGAAGGCGCTGGCGTACTTGGCGGCGTAGCTCATCACCGCCACGTGCTCGAAGCCCGCCCGGTCGAGCGCCGTCCGGATGGCCCCCACCATGCCGTCGATCATCCCGGAGGGGGCGACGACGTCGGCCCCCGCCTCGGCGTGGACGACGGCCGCCCGTTGGAGCAGCGCCAGGGTGGGGTCGTTGAGCAGGTAGCCCTCGGGGAGGTGGCGCGAGTAGTGGGCGTCGCCCGCCCGGTTGATCCGCCCGCAGTGGCCGTGGTCGGTGTACTCGCAGAAGCACAGATCGGCGATCACGACCAGCTCGGGGGCGACCTCCTTCAAGGCCCGGATGGCCCTCGGCACGATCCCCCCGGCGCGGCAGGCGTCGCTCCCCAGGGCGTCCTTCGTCTCGGGGATGCCGAACAGGATCACGGCCGGGATCCCCAGGGCCGAGATCTGGCGGGCCTCGTCCGCCAGGCGGTCGACCGAGTGCTGGTGCTGGCCCGGCATCGAGGCGATCGGCCGCTGCACGTCCCGGCCGGGCCGGACGAAGAGGGGGTAGACGAAGTCGCTCGGCCCCAAGCTCGTCTCCCGGACGAGGCGCCGCAAGCCGGCCGTCCGGCGCAGCCGCCGGGGCCGGACGACCGGCCGGCCGACGGGGACGTCCTCCGGCCCGCCGTCCGCGAGCGAGCCGTCGGTCGCAGGTACCGCCTTCATGCCACCCTTCCTTCCGTCCCCGCTCCGGTCCCCGCTCCCGCCAACAGCGTGCCGGCGCCCCGCTCGAGCGCCGCTCCGGCCAGCTCCCCGCCCAGGCGCTCGGCGGCCGGGATGATCGATCCGGCGTCGCCGCCGAGGGCGGCCCCGGCGCCGACGTCCACCTGGACCGAGCCGTCGAGGGCCGTCACCCGGCCCCTGAGCCTGAGGTGGCCGAGCTCGAATCGGGCGTAGGCCGCAATGGGCACGGCGCACCCGCCCCCGAGGCCGGCCAGGAAGGCCCGCTCGGCGGCGACGGCCGCCCGGCTGGGACGGTCGTCGATCGTCGCCAGCAGTGCGAGCCAGCGGGCGTCCGCCCGGCACTGGACGCCCAAGGCGCCCTGGCCCGGCGCCGGCAGCATCACCTCCGGGGCGAGCACCTGGCTCATGGCCCCGGGGTGGCCGAGTCGCTTGAGGCCGGCGGACGCCAGAACGATCGCGTCGTACGAGCCCCCGGCGTCGAGCGCCTTGCCGAGGCGGGTGTCGACGTTGCCCCGGACGTCGGCCAGGCGCAGGTCGGGGCGCCGGTAGAGCAGCTGAGCCCCCCGCCGCCGGCTGCTCGTGCCGACGATCGCGCCCGCAGGCAGGGTTGGGAGGGCGTAGCCCCCCCGGCTGACGAGGGCGTCCCGAGGGTCGCCCCGCCGGGGCACGGCACCGACGGCCAGCCCGGGGGGCGTCTCGGTCGGCAGGTCCTTGAGGCTGTGGACGGCGAGGTCGATGGTGCCATCGCGTAGGGCGGCCTCCAGCTCGGCGGTGAACAGCCCCTTGCCTCCCACCAGGGGCAGGGGGGTGTCCAGCACCCGGTCGCCCCGCGTGCTGATGACCCGGACCTCCGTCTGCAGACCGGGCCGGGCGGCGCGGAGGAGGCGGGCGACGTAGGCCGTCTGCCACCTGGCGAGGGCCGAGGCGCGGGTCCCCAGCCGGACGACCGCGAGGGGATCAGGCATGGCTGACCCCCTCGCCGGCGGCGCCGAGGGCGAACAGCTCCCGGACGGCCTGGGCGTAGAGTGCGGTGTCGCCCCGTGAGGCCTGCAATTTGAGGCCCTCGGTCGGGTCGTGCAGTAGCTTGTTGACGATGCGGTGCGCGAGGCGGGTGACGACGCGCTGGCCCCGCTGGTCGAGCGACTCCAGCTGGTTGAGGGCCTGCACCACTTCGGCGTCGGCGAGCTGCTTCGCCCGGCGCCGCAGGTCGGCGATCACGGGGACGACCTGGCGGCTCTCGGCCCAGCGGAGGAAGTGCGCCACCTCTTCCCGGACGATCTCCTCGGCCGCGGGGGCGGCGGCCCGGCGTTCGGCCAGGCCGGCGTCCAGCACCGACCGCAGGTCGTCCACGTCGAAGCGGTGCAGGCCGGGCAGGTCGCCCACCGCCACCTCCACGTCGCGGGGCACGGCCACGTCCACGATCCACAGGGGACGGGCCCCCCGCCGGGCCAGCCCCGGGGCGACGTCGCCGACGCCGATGACCGCCTGCGGCGCGCCCGTGGCCGAGATCACGACGTCGGCCCAGGCCAGGGCCTCGGGCAGTGCCTCCCAGGCGAAGGCGCTCCCTCCCAACCGGTGGGCGAGCGCCTCCGCCCTGGCGGCCGTGCGATTGAGGCAGGCGATCTCCAGGACGCCGTGCTCCCTGAGGGCCCGGCCGGCCAGGCCGGCCATCTCGCCGGCCCCGACCACCAGCGCCCGGGCTCGGGAGAGGTCGCCAGCGCTCGCCTTCGCCAGGCCGACGGCGGCGTGGCTGACGGACGTGGTGTGGCGCCCAATGGCGGTCTCCGTTCGGACGCGTTTGCCGGCGTGGACGGCGCGCATGAACAGCTTGGAGAGGACGGGGCCGGCCGTCCCGGCCTCGCGCGCCTCGTCGCCGGCCCGGGCCACCTGCCCCAGGATCTGAGACTCGCCCAGGATGAGCGAATCCAGGCCGGCCGCGACCCGCATCAGGTGCTGGACGGCTCCCCGGCCCTCCAGGCAGTAGAGGTGTGGGGCCAGCGCTGCCGCCGGGGTCTCGCCCAGCCGGGCCAGGAATTGGCGCAGCGCCACCCGGCCACGAGCGGCGTCCGGGGCCACGGCGTAGGCCTCCAGGCGGTTGCAGGTGGAGAGGATGGTCCCCTCGAGCAGTACCGCCTTGCTCGAGCCCATGGACTCGAGGGCGCCGCGGAGCCTCGGGCCGGTCACCGAGAGCCCTTCGCGGACCGCTATCGGGGCCGTGTGGTGGTTCAGTCCGACCAGGACGACGGTCATGACGAGACCACTCCCCGCCGGGACCAGTCGAGGAACGCCGTGATCAGCCCGTCGATGGTGTACTCCGCCGCCACCGCCTCCACCCGGAGACCTTCGTCCCGCGCCGTCGCTGCCGTCACCGGGCCGATGCATAGCACGGCCACACCGGCGAACAGCGCCCGGGCCTCGGCGCGACCCAGCCCGCACGCCTCGAGCCCGTCGAGCAGGAAGCGCACCGTGGACGAGCTGGTGAAGGTGACGGCGTCGACCGTGTGCCGGCGCAGACCATCGACCAGGTCGGGTGCCCCGGCGCCCTGGACGGTGTAGTAGGCGGTGACTTCGTCCACGACCGCCCCCCGCTCCCTGAGCCCGGCGGCGAGGGCCTCGCGCACCGCGTCGGCCCGGAGGAGGAGGACCTTCTGCCCGGTGACGTCGCCGATCTCCGCCACCAGCGCCTCGGCGACGTACTCCGTCGGCACGAAGCACGGGGGCCAGCCCCGGGCGGCGCTCGCCGCCCCCGTCGCCGGACCGAGGGCCCCGATCTTCAGTCCCGGTGGCGGGGAGAGCGGGGGTGTGCCCGCGTCCCGGCCCCGGTCCTGCCGTCTGAGCTGGTCCAAGCGCTCGAACATCGCCCGCACCCCGTTCGGGCTGGTGAAGACCAGCCAGTCGTACTCGTCCAGGCGGGCGATCGCCGCGTCGAGTACCGTGAAGTCGGTCGGCGGGGTGATGGTGATCGCCGGGCAGGGGATCGGCTCGGCGCCGAGCGCGCGCAGGCGCTCGACCAGCCCAGCCGCCTGGTGCGCTGGCCGGGTGACTGCGATTCGGCACCCCGCAAGTGGTCGCTCCAACGTCGTGCTGCCCATCCCACGTCCCTCCCCCCTGTCGGCCTGTACGGCGCCCCCGACCCGCGCCTTCCCGGCCGGATCGAACCCGACCTCGTCGAGATTCGTCGTGACGGTGACGTCTCCGAGCGCGCGTCGTGCTGGGGTGGTGTCGCTCATATTCGTTGCCATGGTTGGTCGTCTAGGCCCTCCCGGGTACGGTCCGCCGGTCCGATAGGCACCTGGCCCGACAGGACACCGGCACCTCCCAGTCTCTGCCACCAGCGGTGTCCCGGCGAGGCCCTTTCCGCCGGCCTTCCGCCGGCCTTCCGCTTCCGCCGGCCTTCCGCCGGCCTTCCGCCGGCTTTCCGCCGGCCTTCCACCGGGAACGCGCCGCGCGGGTTCGCCTCGGCTCTCCACTTCCTGCCCCTACCGGCCGCGCAGCCCCAGTTCTTCCCGGTCTCCTACGCCGACGACCTGACCGCCGTCCGGCACGCCGTCCGCGCGGCGAGGCACCCCGTGGCGGCACGGGCGGCTGCGGGTTGTGCCGGGCGCACAGCGGTCTCGTTCTTGCCGCTACCGCCCTCGACCCTGACCACGGAGCTGCTCGAGCAGACGGGCGGGTCGGTGAGGCGGGCCGGGCAGGACGCGACGGACCCTTCCGAGCGCAACGCGCCGTATGGCTTCATCAGCGCGGGCGCGTGGAACGCTCCCGCCGACTCGGACACGAACGTCCGGTGGGCGCGGGAGAACCGGGCGGCGATGCGGCCATTCCGGAGCACGGCCGCGTACCTCGACTACCTGACCGCGGACGGGCAGGTCCGGGTCTAGGCAGCCTACGGCGCCGAGTCGCCGCCCAGCTCAAGCGGATCGAGCAGGAGCTCGCCCGCGCCGCCGCGGCGGACACCCCGATCGGCACGGACCTGCGGTCGCTGACGGCCAACCTGGGGCTGGGGCTCACCCCCGCCGCCACACCGGTCGCGAGCGTTCCCGTCGCCTGCCTGGCCACACCCGAGCACGTCGCCACCCACGTGGGTCTTTGCCCGCGCGAGAAGACCCTCGGAGCGGCGGTGGACGGTGCGCGGCCACAGCACCGTCGGCTCCTTCGGTCCGGCCCTCTCCCTCCCGGCCAGCGTGGCGCTGCGCGCCAACCCTCGCCTGCACGCCTTCGCTGAGCGGCTCCGGGCCAACCCTCGCCTGCGCGCCTTCGCTGAGCGGCTCCGGGCCAAGAGCAAGCCGGCCAAGGTGGTTATCGCCGCCATGCTGCGCAAGCTGCTCATCCTCGCCTTGACCCTCCTGCGCACCGAGCGGCCCTTTGCCCCGGCGCCGCGCCCCGCCCACGACGGTGGTGCTCTGGGCCCGCCGGCGCCGCCCCCGGCTACCACACGACCGGCCGGCACTCGGCACGCCAGACGGCGTCTCCTACAGGCGCAGGACCTCGCCCAGAGGGAAACCCGCCTACGCATCCTCGACGACGCGATCCAGGCCGTGCTCGCTCGGCTCCCGGAGGCGGCGCTGCTGCGCACGATCGAGGACGGTGGCCCGGCGGTCGCCGCTGCGGTGTTGGCGTACCTGTCGCTCGCGGTGTGGGGGCGCCCCAAGGCCGCGGCGGGCCGCGCCGGGGCCCACCCGCCATATCGGCCTCGGGCGAACCGAGCGCCGTCGGATGAGCAAGACGGGCTGCAGCCGCCTGCGCCGCGCCCCGTCTTGTGGCGCCCTATCGTCCCAGCAATGGAAGCCGGCGCTGCGCGCCTTCTACGAGCGCCCGCTCGCCCGTGGCCCGACCAGCCAGGTCGCCCTGGGGGCGGACCCGCACACGTTCCGGCGGCGCCTCATGGGCCGCCTCCGCGAGCTCCGGAACGAGCCGCGGCCGGGCTCGCCCCGCGGCGAGCATCACCAGCGCCACCAGCACCGCGCCCGCACGTCGGGGCCCGGCTTACCGATCTTGACGCTCCTAATCGAAAGGGCAGGACGGCGCGTTCCACCAGCCCGCGCACCAGCCGCATCGCTGGCTGTAGTGCGCCCCGTCGCCGCAGCAGTACTTGCACGTCTGGTAGAACCCGCGGCACGCAGTGCCTACGAACCAGCAGCCGGGGTCCGGAGGGGGCGGCGCCGCCAGCGCCGTCTGCTGGGGAACGACCGCCCGGCGGCCCGTCGGCATGTGGGCGCCCGCGTAGCCCGCGTAGGACGTGCTCGTCCGGTACAGCGTCGCCTCGGCCGTGAGCCCGGGAATTGGCATCTCGCGTTCCCCCCCTTCAGGCACTGTAGCTGCGCCACCGCCATTGTCAAGCGGCCGATGCGATCTCACGGAGAGCGTGAAGTTGGCGAGGGCCGAGGCAGACCGGGCTACCGCGCAGCCGGTCTGGGGTACATGATGTCGCAGGGCCCGTGGCGCTCCTGCCGCAGTCCCCAGAAGGCCGGCCGGGCGCCATTCGGTGGTCAGCGATTCCGTCACCGAGTGTGCCGGCGCGCCTATCGCGACCGCAGCGGCACGCCGTTCACCGGGAACCGCTGGCTCCGAGATGTGATCCTCTCCGCCGTCTGGGTACTTCGCCGACATCGTCTCCCGCGGGAGCGCGGCTACGTCGTGACCCCGCAATCGTCTCCCCGGCCCGGGGCAGCTACGGGGGGCACGAAGTGGGTAACCCGGCAGGGGTGACGACGAACCAGAACAGTACACCTCGGTGGTGAAGCCTGGGATAGCCACGATCAACATTCGGTCGTGCCCGAGCAGCGAGGGCACGCCCGGCATCACCGGTCGTAGAAGGGCTGAAGCCGGGTAACGAGGAAGGGGAACTCCTCGGTCACGTCCACGCGCACGAAGGACTTCTCGGTTACATCGGTCTGGCGGTGGGTGTAGGCGAGGATGACGTCGACGACCCGACGGACGCCGCTCAGGCGGGAGGGGCGGACTTCCACGCCGGTGAGCGAGTAGTTCTGTGTGTGCGCCTCGATGGTCCGAGCGTAGATGGCGGGGTAGCGGACAGCGAGGTAGTTCAGGGCGCGGTGCTCGTCGGTGGCCCCCGCGTTGTCGGCCAGTTGCTGGATCCGGTCGAAGAGCTCCGCGGCGCTGGCGCGGAACGACTCATCCTGGCGGGCCGGGATCGAATCCGGCCTGGGGATAGCCTGGATCAGCGCGTCGCGGTCGAAAGAGTAGAGCTGATCGAAGGCGACCACGGGCACCGTCAGCCCGTTGCACGCCTCCGGTGGCGCGAGCGGGCCCCGCACGCCAATGACCACGTCGACGTCGATCGGGCTCGGCGCCTCGCGGACGGCCTCGACGAGCAGGTCGAGGTCCGCCGAGTCACGAGGTAACAGGAGGTAGGTCTCCAATCCCTCGACGGTGAAGATCCAGCACAATTGGCGCACCAGATAGCGGTTGGCCCGCTCGGCCAGCGCCGCTCGCAGGGCCCGGCGGTCGGTCAACCCGGCGGTCGCGGCGCGCCCCGTAGCCTGGGCGAACTCCTTCTCACCCCCTAGACTGGGGAAGCGCGGCTCTACCTGCCCC
>DATLLM010000059.1:0-3581 GCA_035537855.1 Chloroflexota bacterium
CCTGGGGACGATTCGGGGGACGATTCGGGGGCGAGCGATCAGGCCCGCCGGGAGGCGGTGTGCGCTTCCTCGGCCAGGATGGCCAGGTAGTCGGCGGCGAGCACCGGGGCCAGGCCGGCGGCGGCGGCGATCTCCGCCGCCGTCGCCCCGTCCCGACTGAGCCGGCGGACGTGGCGGTAGGTCTGCACGGCCGCCGCCGCTTCGGCTGAGGCGTAGCCGGCGGCGGCGGAGAGGGCCGGCCAGTCCTGCCCCGCCTCGTCCCACTCCACCACCTGCCGCCGGCGCCAGGCGGAGAGGCACCAGTCGATCTCCCCGTCCCCCGCCGCCGCCGGGGTGACCTCCCCGGCGCGCACCTGCTCGACCAGGTCGTCGACCGACCAGATCGGCCGGGCGCAGCGGGTGAAGAAGCTGTGCAGCCAGAACGGGCGGTGGCTGTCCGAGCTGGCCACCGCCGTCTTCCCCTCGCGCGCGGCGTAGGCCCGGGAGAGGTCGTTCATGTCCGCCCGCAGGTGGGGCACCCGCTTGATCAGGTCGCCACCGTTCCAGACCTCGACGGCGTCGATCCGCTCCGGCAGGGCCGGCAGGGTCTCGGCCACGATGCGCCCGTCCGCCTCGCGGACGCGGTTGCGGTAGGGGTGGGCCTGGATGGCCAGCCAGCGGTCGGGGATGTGCTGCGGGAAGGGCCGGTTGGGCACCCAGCCCCAGTCCTGCTCGACGCCCCGCCCGAAGACGACGACGTGCCCGAAGTCCGAGGTGGTCAGCTCCATCCCCACGAGCACGAGCAGGTCGTCGCCGGTGCGGGCGGCCAGGTCGCGGACGGCCAGGGCCCCGGCCGGCGTGTCGTGGTCGGTGACGGCGAGCACGCCCCGCCCGGCGGCCCGGGCCGCGTCGAGCACCTGCTGGTGGGTGGTGAAGCCGCAGTTGGAGGTGACGGTGTGGACGTGGAGGTCGACGTCGGTCAGGTTCAGGGGGATTCTCGGCTTCATCGGGCTCTAGTGTGCCTAACGGATCGCCCGTCCCCCAACGCCCCAGGGGCCCCGCGGCCGGCGGCGGCGGTTCGGCCCGTGGTCCGGCGGGGGCGGGACGCTGGCGCCGCGCCGCCGGCGCGGCGGCGACGGCACCGGCTTCCCGGTGGCGCTGCCGCCGCGCTGGGGGCCGCGCATCCAGGAGGAGTGCTCGACGCGCTTGGCCAGGCGCAGGACGCCGACCCCGATCAAGGCGGTGCCGGCGGCCAGGACGTAGAGCCCGTAGCCGCAGAGCATGCCGACGGCGGCGGCGAGCCAGATGTTGGCCGCCGTGGTCAGGCCGTAGATGACGCCGCGCCCCTCCGGCTGGGACGAGCGCCAGATGGTGCCGGCGCCGAGGAAGCCGATACCGGTGACGATCTGGGCGGCGACCCGGCTGTTGTCGTGGTTCGTGCCCAGCCCCTCGCCGCCGTAGGTGCCGGCGATGGTGAAGGCGGCCGAGCCGAGGGCCACCAGGATGTGCGTGCGCAGCCCGGCGGCGTGGCGCCCCAGCTCCCGCTCCAGGCCGAGCAGCCCGCCCAGCAGGACGGCCAGCAGCAGCCGGGCGAGCAGCTCCAGCTCGAGAGCGATGGAGGCGCCGCCGGTCAGTTGTGGCATGCCGTCCCGGCCGGACTCACCCGCACCCTCCTGCCGCCGTGCTGACCCAAACTGACCCAAGTGTAGCCCGGCCGGCGCGGCGCCCCGGACCGGGCGCGGCGGCGGCGTCGGGGCGTGATAGAGTTCGGGCTGTGCAAGCCGTCTTCGATGGCGCCGCACCGGAAACGGTCCTCCAGGCGGGGGCCATTCTCGGCCTGCTCCTGACCGCACTGGCGGTCACCCTGTCGCGCCTGGAGTTCGGCGCCGGCGCCCGGCAGCGGCGCCGGCTGCGCCGGCTGCGCGCGGCGGCCGAGCACCAGCGGCTGGCGGCGGCGCGGGCCGAGCAGCGCCGTACGGCCGTGGTCGACGGCGACCTCTCCCCGACCGAGCTGGCCCGGCTCGACGCCTTCCGGCCCCGGGCGCGCCTGATGGTGGACGAGCCGACGGGGCTGGTGGCCTGGTGGCGGAAGGTGAAGCTGATCTGGTACGGCGGTCACGCCGGGTGGATCGTGGCCGCGCTCGCGGGGTCCTTCAGCATGGCCACCCACTTCGGGGCGTTCTGGCTGATCACCGGCGGCGGCTGGGCCGGCGCGGCCGCGATCACCGTCCTGTCAACGATCGGGATGGTGGCCTGCTGCGCCTGGATCATGTTCGGCCTGATCGGGCGCAACTAGCCCCGCCCCGGCCGGCGGCGGGCCGGCCGCGTCGGGCGCCCCGGGCGCCCCGGGCGCGCTCACCCCGTCCGCGCCACTTTCGGGGACGACCGCCTGCTTGCGCACCTCCCGCTCGCGCCGCTCGAGCCGCACCTCACGCACCAGCACCGAGAGGGCGGCGGCGACGGGGACGGAGAGGATGGCCCCGGAGATGCCCATCAGCTCGCTGCCGGCGAGCAGGGCCAGCATCACGGCCAGGGGGTGGAGGGCGACCGCCCGCTCCATCACCTTGGGCACGATCAGGTTGTTCTCCAGCTGCTGCACGAGGATGTAGAGGCCGAGCGTGAGCAGCCCCTGGAGGGGGGACTGGAAGGAGGCCACGATCACCGCCGGGACGGCGCTGATGATCGGCCCGATCAGGGGGATGGCTTCGCCGACGGCGGCGATCAGCGCCAGCAGGACGGCGTAGCGCACGCCGATCAGGGAGAGGCCGATGAAGGTCAGGGTCCCGATGATGGCGCTGAGGGCGATCTGGCCGCGCACCCAGCCGCCGAGCCGGTCGCCGATGCGCCCGGCCGTCTGCAGCACCTGGTCCTGGCGATCCTGGGGCATGAAGGCCACCAGGTAGCGCAGAATCCGCTCGCTGTCCTGGGTGATGTAGAGGGCCAGGACGAGCACGAAGATCCCGTTGAGGGCCCCGGAGAGGAACCCGACGAGGAAGCGCAGCAGGGTCAGCGTCTGGCCCAGCAGGCCGGAGAGCTGGCTGCCCAGCTGGGAGACGAACCCCTGGATCTGGGCGACCAGGCCGCTGGCCAGGTCGGCCTCGCCGAAGGTGGGCAGGAAGGGGTAGCGCTGCGGCAGGGCCAGCACCCACTCCTCAACGTCGTCGACGTAGCTGGGGATGCTGCGCACGAGGCCCTCGGTGTCGTCCACCACCGGCGGGATGACCACCGACCCGATGAGCACGATGGCGGCGATGAGCACGAGGTAGACGGCGAGCACGACCGCGGCCCGGGGGGGGGCCAGCGTCCCGAAGCGGCCGCCGAACAGGCGGTAGGGCCGGGCGGCGCGGTCGACCAGCGGGGTCATCCCGGCGGCGACGATCACCGCCAGCAGCACCTGCACGAGCACCGACTGCAGCTGGACGGCGAGCCACACCAGGAAGAGCAGGGCGAAGACGAAGAGGACGGAGCGGGAGGCGATTCGCCAGGCGGCCGCCTCGTTGAGTCCGGACCACGAGGGGCGCGGCGGGCCTGACGGCGGCGCGTCCACATCGCAATCGTAGCAGCCCCCGCGTTCGGGGCGGCCGTCCCGCCCGATTCTTCCG
>DATLLM010000060.1:0-6004 GCA_035537855.1 Chloroflexota bacterium
GGGCAAGCCGGTGGGCCCGGACGACCGGCGGGTCAGCACCACCTGCTGGTGGCTCGCCGCGTGGAGGGCCGCGATCAGGGGGCGGCCGATGTACCCGGTGGCGCCTGCCAGGACTATCTTCATCGCCGGTGAGGTTCCTCCGCTGCGTTCGCGCCCGGATTACCCCCCCGGTCGCCGGCCGCGTAAGACACCATCACCCGCCGGCGGTCGGTCGCCGGCGGTCACCCGTGGTACCCGCGGTCACCCGCGGTCACCCGCGGTCACCCGTGGCACCGTCGCTCGCGCGCGACGGTGCTACTCGTGGCTGTGGGCGGCCTGCCAGCGGTCGAGCAGCTCCTGCGCGTAGGCCGGGCTGACGCCCAGCCGGTCGTGCACCTCGTTGTGGCCCGAGACACGACGCAAGATGGCCGGGAAGACGTCGTGCGGGATGTCCCCGCCGTCGCTCAGCCAGCTCAGAAACTCCCGGCGGCACTGGTAGGGAAACGCGCTCACCCCGGCGGTGTAGGCGTCCGCCGCCGCCGCCCGGGCCTGCTCCTCGGCCGTCGCCAGCTGCGACCGCTCCTGCTCCAGGAATTCGTTGACTTTCATCGCCTGCTGTCCTCCGCCGTCGACCGCCGTCGACGGTCTCATCCTAGCAAGGGGCCGGCCGCCGGCCGCCGGCCGCCGGCCGCCCCGCCGGGATCAGAAGCCGACGGCGCAGCCGTCCGCGCGGGGCTCGCTCCCGGCGACGTACGCTCCGCCGGGCAGGCGCCAGATGATCTGCCCCTTCCCGAACTGCCCCAGGTTCGGCTGCACGGTCACCTGGTGCCCGCGGGTCTGCAGGCCGAGCAGCACGTGCTGGGGGACGTCCGGCTCGAGCAGCACCTGCCGCCCGCTGAGCCACTGCCAGCGCGGGGCGTCCAGGCTGGCCTGCGGGTTCAGCCCGTAGTCCAGCTGATTGACCACCATCTGCACGTGCCCCTGGGGCTGCATGTGCCCGCCCATGACGCCGAAGGGGCCGACGGCCGCCCCGTCCCGGGTCAGGAAGGCGGGGATGATGGTGTGGAAGGGGCGCTTGCCGGGGGCGACGCGGTTGGGGTGCTCGGGGTCGAGGGTGAAGCCGCGCCCCCGGTTCTGGAGGGCGATCCCGGTGCCGGGGACGACCACGCCGCTGCCGAAGCCCTGGAAGTTGGACTGGATGAACGAGACCATCATGCCGTCGCCGTCGGCGGCGCAGAGGTAGACCGTGCCCCCGCGCCGGGGCTCGCCCGGTGCCGGCGTGAGGGCTTCCTCGCCGATGGCCGCCCGCCGGGAGGCGGCGTAGGCCTTGTCCAGCAGGCCCTGCACCGGAACGTCGGCGTGGTCCGGGTCGGCGACGTAGCGCTGGGCGTCGGCGAAGGCCAGCTTCATCGCCTCCAGCTGAACGTGGTAGGCGGCGGCCGACTCGCGCGGCCGGCGCCCCAGGTCTATCCCCTCCAGGATGTTCAGCGCGCCGAGGGCGGCGATGCCCTGCCCGTTGGGCGGGATCTCCCACACCTCGTAGCCCCGGTAGGACGTGCCGATCGGCTCGACCCAGGTGCTGCTGTGCGCCCCCAGGTCGGCCGCCACCAGGAAGCCGTCCGTCTCGGCGGCGAAGCGGACGATCGCCGCGGCCAGGTCGCCACGGTAGAAGCTCTCGGCGTTGCTCGCGGCGATGCGGCGCAGCGTGGCGGCGTGGTCCGGCAGGCGCCACAGCACGCCCGGGCGGGGGCCCCGCCCGCCGCGCTCCCCCTCGCGGGTGAAGGTCTCGAACCAGCCCCGGAAGGCCGGCGCCGCGTGGGCCGCGGACGCGCCGTAGCCGCGGGCGGTGGACGCCCAGCTGGCGGCCGTCACCGGGGAGACCGGGAAGCCCGATTCGGCGTAGGCGATCGCCGGCTCGAACAGGGTGGCGAAGGGCAGCTTGCCGAAGCGGGCGTGGACGTCCCGCCAGGCCCCGGGGGCGCCGGGGACGGTCACCGGCAGCCAGCCCTGGCCGGGCATCTCGCTCAGCCCGCGGTCGCGGAAGAGGTCGAGGGTGTGGCTCGCCGGGGCCCGCCCGGAGCCGTTCAGGCCGTGCAGGCGGGAGCCGTCCCAGATGAGGGCGAACGCGTCTGCGCCGATCCCGTTGGAGGTCGGCTCGACCACGGTGAGCGCGATCGCCGTCGACGCCGCCCTGGCGACGGCGTTGCCCCCGCGCTGCAGCATGCTCAGCCCGGCCTGGGCGGCCAGCGGCTGACTCGTGGCGACGACGCCGCGGGCCGCCAGCACGGGCATGCGCCGCGAGGCGTAGGGGAAGTCTCCGGAACCGAGGGCCGGCTCGCCGCCGGCCGCCGCTGGGGCGGTCACCTAGCCGCCGACGACCTGCACGACCACCTCGCGCCGGTTCGGTCCGTCCAGCTCGACCAGGAAGATGCGCTGCCAGCGCCCGAGGAGCAGCTGCCCGCCGGAGACGGGCACCGTCTCGCTCGCTCCCAGCAGCAGGCTGCGGCAGTGGGAGTGACCGTTGACGCGCTCGTTCTCGGTCAGATTCACCGTGCGCACGGTGAAGTCGTCGTGCCGGTAGTTCCCCTGCGGAATCATGGTCTCCAGCAGACGGGCCATGTCCTCCAGCAGCAGGGGCTCGTGCTCGTTGATCCGCACGCCGGCGGTGGTATGGCGCGAGAAGACCACGGCGAAGCCCTCGCGCACGCCGGCCTCGGCCACCGTCCGCACCACCTCATCGGTGACGTCGGCGAACTCCAGGTGGCGCTCGGTGTGCACGCTCAGCACGCGGGTCATCGTGCGGAAGGGGAGCACGTACGTCGCCGGCGCGCCCGGGGCGGCCTGCGGCGGCGTCTGTGGCGCGGCCGCGGGGGCGGGAGCGACCGGGGCCGGGGCGACTCGGGGGAGCACCGCCGGGTCGTGGCCGTTGAGGCCACCCGTGCCGCCCTCCGTCAGGATGCCGCTCGCGCGGCCGTTTCCCACCACTGCCATTCGGTGTCTCGCTCCCGTTTCCTCAGTTTCGCCGGGCGGCGCGCCGGTAAGGGGCCGCGGACGGGGGACGGCTCAGACGCTGCCCGGCGACGACGGCGAAACCCGGACGGGCGAGTCGTTCCCCACCACCACCACGTGCCCCTGTACGATTGCAGCGTGAGCGTACGGCTGGACGCCGACCACGGGCAATGTCCGGTAGACATGGCCGCGGCCGGGGCGCCTTAGCTACGCTTCCACCGGCAACGTGGCAGCACCGGCGGCTCTGCCGGTGACCGGCCCGAGAGCTTACCACGTACCAGGCGCAGGCGAGAGCAACGAATGGCCGACCGCGATGAAGTCCAGGTCGCTCGCTGGAGTCAGATCCGCGAGCGGGTCGGAGAGTGTCTGCGCGACCTGCGCCTGGGCTCAGAGGCCACGAGTCAGGCCCGCCTCTCGGGCGACCTCGAGGACCTCGGGTACCACGTCACCCAGAGCATGATCTCTCGCTACGAACAGGGCCTGCTCGAAGCCCCCCTGACGCTGGAGCGCCTGGTGGGCTGGGCCCTGTGCTGCGCCAGCCTCTCCGCCCCCGCGTTCCGGGAGCTGCTCGAGCTGGCCGGCTACTACCTCCCCTGGTCGCTCGAGGACCTGTCGCGCTTCGACCGCCTGCTGCGCCACTACCGCGCCCTGCCCCTGCCGGACCAGATCGTCCTCCGGCGCAGCCTGCTGTGGAACGTGCTCGGCTTGCGGGCGTCCGACGCCGGCCGGGAGGAGGGCGGCGCGGGCGGCGCGGGCGGCGCGGGCGGCGAGCGCGACGGCATAGGGAACCCCAATCGCCCCGCCCGCGGGCGTTGATTCCGGACGAGACCCGAGTAGAGTGGTCAAAGGCGACCCCGCGATGATCCTGGAGCCCGAGCGCGCCGCCGTCCTGCTCGCCGAACGCCTGTCCCGGCCCCCGGCCGGCCGGGCCGTGCCCCCCGCCGGGGCGGACGATCCGGCGCCGCCGGACGCCGCCGGCTTCCCGGTGGCCCACCGCGACGGCAGCGAGTGGCTCGCCCTGCGCACCCTCGAGGAGCTGGGGATCCACTGCGAGGCCAACGGCGCCCTGCAGGACCTCAAGGGCTTCCTGATCGCCTCGTCCCGGGGGGCCGAGATCGTCGTCTCGGACCGCCTCACCGCCGAGGAGCGCCTCGTCGTCTACGCCAGCCTGCTGGCCCACGCCGTCCTGGAGGAGGCCCCCGAGAAGCCGGACGGCCTGCTCAGCCTGCTCCGCCTCCCGGCGCACACCCTGCTCGACGAAGCGCGCGAGGACTCCGGGGCGTTCTTCAGCCACCTGGAGTACGTTGAGGGGCGGGAGCCGAGCCTGCGCTCGAGCGCCGAGCGCCGCGCGGAGGGGGCGGCCGCCGCCCTGGCCCAGGCCATCCTGCGCGGGCGGCTGGACGCCATCCCCCGCTACGCCTACCGGCGCCGCCGCGACCGCTCGGCCAACGACGGCCTGCGCCCGGCGATGGGCCGGATGTGGCTCGAGCTGAGTCACCGCACCAGCCTGGCGCTCTTCTGGCTCTCGCCCGGCTACCGCCGCCTGCGCTCCCGGCCGGAGATCTCCCAGCTGGTGCGGGCCCTGGAATCCCTCACCCGCGCGGCCTACGACTGCTGACCGCGCGGCCCCGCCGGCGGGACCCGGCGCCGGCCCCCCGGTGCGCTATAGTGCCCCCCCATGACGGGAACGACGGGATCGGCACAGGCGCGACCGGAGGTCTTCTGCTCCTGGCACTTCCCCGACGAGGGCCTCACCCCCCTGCGCGAGGTCGCGGACGTGCGCATCTGGGAGGGCCCTGAGGGGGCGCCCCGGGAGGTCCTGCTGGAAGCCCTCTCCCGAGCCGCGGCCGGAATCTTCCTGCCCCCCACCGACCGCCTCGACCGCGAGGCGATGGACGGCGCCCCGAACCTCAAGGTCATCTCCGGCTTCGGCGTCGGCTACGACTACGTCGACGTCCCCGAGGCCACCCGGCGGGGCATCATGGTCTGCAACACCCCCGGGACGCTGACCGAGACCACCGCCGACCAGGCCTGGGCCCTCCTCCTCGCCGCCGCACGCAACGTCGCCCGCGGCGACCAGTTCGTGCGCAGCGGGGCCTGGCAGAAGTACGAGCCGGCCCTGCTGCTCGGCGCGGACGTGCACGGCGCCACCCTGGGGATCGTCGGCCTGGGGGCCATCGGCAGCGCCGTCGCCCGCCGGGCCACCGGTTTCGGGATGCGCATCCTGTACAGCGGGCGCAGCCGCAAGCCGGAGGCGGAGGCCCTCACCGGGGCCGAGTACCGGCCCCTGGACGACCTGCTCAAGGAGAGCGACTTCGTCTCCCTGAACTGCGCCCTGACCCCCGAGACCCGCGGCCTCATCGGCGACCGCGAGCTGGGCCTGATGAAGCCCACCGCCATCCTGGTCAATACCGCCCGCGGGGGGGTCGTCGACCAGCGCGCCCTGGCCACCGCCTTGCGCGCGGGGCAGATCGCCGGCGCCGGGATCGACGTCTACGAGAAGGAGCCGGTGGACGCGGACGACCCCTTGCTGGCCTGCGAGAGCGCCGTCCTCGTGCCCCACCTGGGGAGCGCCACCCACCCCACCCGGGCCCGCATGGCCCGCGTCGCCGCCGAGAACATCGTCGCCGGGCTGCAGGGCCGGCGCCCGGCGCACCTGGTCAACCCCGAGGTCTGGAAGGGGTAAGCGTCCGGGAGCGGGTAAGCCGGCAGGCGGAGAGAAGTAAGTTGCTGCGGGAGGCGGCCCGCAGGACAGCCGCCAGCCGTAGAGCCCGATTCTGCGCGGGGAGCGGGTAAGCCGCCAGCCGAGGAGTCCGATTCTGCGCGGGTAGGTCCGTTGGGGGCTGCGGCCAGGGGGCCGCGAGGCGTCGCCCTCGCCGGCAGCGGGTGCCAGGCCTATGCCCGCTGCCGGACGGCACCGCCGTGCCCTGCCCACCTCCCGGCGCTCCGCGCGCCCGGGTAGTGCCCCGAGCCGCAGCTTACCCACCGGTGGGCAATCCGGGAGCCCGGGCAGTGC
>DATLLM010000061.1:0-14143 GCA_035537855.1 Chloroflexota bacterium
GCCCCGCCCGGGCCCGCCGGACGCCGCGGCGGCGACCCCACCGCCGGTCGCGCCGGCCCCGCCGGCGCCGACGGACAGCGCGAGCCGGGGGGCCCACACCCTCCCGGCGTCCTTGACCAGTTTCGTCGGGCGCGACCGGGAGCTGGACGAGATCCGGCAGACCCTCGGCGGCGGGCCGGGGGGCGACCCGGCGCCGCGCCTGGTGACCCTCACCGGTCCCGGCGGCATCGGCAAGACCCGGCTGGCGCTGCAGGTGGCGGCGCTGGTCAACGCCGAGTACGCGGACGGGGTCTGGCTGGTCGACCTGGCGTCCGTGGCCGACGACGCCCTGGTGCCCCAGGCCATCGCCGTCGCCCTGGAGATCGGCGAAGAGCCCGACGGCCCCCTGCTGGAGACCCTCGCCCTGGCCCTGCAGGACAAACGCCTGCTGCTGGTGCTGGACGACTGCGAGCGCCTGGTGGGCGGGGCGGCCGCCGCCGTCGAGGCCCTGCTGCGGGCGGCGCCCGGGGTGCAGGTGCTGGCGACGAGCCGGCAGGCGCTCGGCGTGCCCGGCGAGACGGTCTGGCGGGTGCCGCCGCTGCGCCTCCCCCCGCGGGAGCCGCCGCGGCGCCCGGCGGCGCCGGCGGAGGGCGGCCCGGACGAGCTGGTGCGCTACGACGCCGTGCGCCTGTTCCTGGAGCGGGCGCGGGCCAACCGGCTGGCCTTCAACCTCACCCGGGAGAACGCCGCCACCCTGGTCTCCCTCTGCCGGCGCCTGGACGGCCTCCCCCTGGCCCTGGAGCTGGCCGCCGCCCGGGTGCGGGTGCTCTCCGTCGAGCAGATCGCCGCCCGCCTCGACGACCGCTTCCGGCTGCTCACCGGGGGCAGCCGCACCGCTCCGGCGCGCCAGCAGACGCTGCTGGCCACGGTGGAGTGGAGCTACGACCTGCTGCCGGGCGCCGAGCGGCGCCTCTTCGGGCGGCTCTCGGTCTTCGCCGCCGGCTGGACGCTGGGCGCCGCCGAGGCCGTCTGCGCCGGGGAGGGGATCGACCCGGCGGACGTCCTCGACCTGCTCTCCCAGCTGGTGGACAAGTCCCTGGTGGTGGTCGAGGAGGAGGACGGCGGGGACGAGGTGCGCTACCGGCTGCTGGAGACGCTGCGGGAGTACGCCCGCGACCGGCTGACCGGGGAGGGGCCGGCGGCGGGGGCCGCCGTGCGCCGGCGCCACGCCGCCTGGTTCCTGGACTTCGCCGAGACGGCCGCGCTCGAGCTGGGAGGCGGCGCCCAGTCCCGCTGGCTGAACCGGCTGGAGGCGGAGCAGGACAACCTGCGTCAGGCCCTGCGCTGGGCGGTCGAGGCCGGCGCGGCCGCCACCGGCCTGCGCCTCGGCGTCGCCCTGTGGCGCTTCTGGAACGCCCACTCCTACCTGACCGAGGGCCGGGAGTGGCTGGGGCGGCTGCTCGACCTGCCCCTGCCGCCGGACGCGTCGCCGGAGCTGTCCCGGATCCGCGGACAGGCCCTGACGGCGGCCGGGACCCTCGCCTGGGGGCAGGGGGACTACGCCACCGCCCAGGCCCTGCACCAGGTAGCCCGCGAGCACCTGGCCGCGCTCGGCGACCGCCAGGGCGAGGCCGCCGCCCTGTGCGGGCTGGGCCAGGTGGCCCGCCTCCAGGGGGACGACGCCCGGGCCCGCCGCTTCTACCAGCAGAGCCTGCAGATCTTCGAGCAGCTGGGCGACCGGCGGGGGGTGAGCATCGCCCTGCGCGAGCTGGGGCACATCGCCAGCGACGAGGGCGACCGGGAGACGGCCCGGGAGGCCTACGCCGGCAGCCTGGCCATCGCCCTGGCCCTCGGCGACCGCTCGGGGGCGGCGAACGCCAACATGTACCTCGGCCTGCTGGCCTACCACCAGAGCGATCTGGAAGCCGCCCGCGGCGCCTACCAGGAAAGCCTCACCATCTGGCGGGAGCTGGGCAACCGGCGCTCGACGGCCGAGCTGCTGCGCCTGCTGGGCGAGGTGGCCCTGCAGGCCGGCGACCTGCGTCTGGCCAGCGCCTACCACACGGACAGCCTGAGCCTGCGCCGCGAGGTGGGCGACCGCTACGGCGTCGCCGAGTGCCTGCTCAGCCTGGGCGACGACGCCCGGGCGGCGGCCGACCACGCCCGCGCCCGGGCGCTCTACCGGGAGTGCCTGACCCTGTACCAGGAGCTGGGCAGCAAGCGCATGCTGGCGGTGAGCCTGACCAAGCTGGCCGCCGCGCTCGCCGCCGGCGACCAGCCGGAGCGGGCGGCGCGCCTCCTCGGCGCCGGCGAGGCCGGCCTGGCCGCTCTGGGGGCGGGGGTCTGGCCCGCCGACCGCGCCATGGACGAAGCGACCGCCGCCACCCTGCGGGCGGCGCTGGGGGCGGCGGCCCTGGCCGCCGCCCGCGCCGCGGGCGCCGCCCTGTCCCTCGACGCGGCCGTGCTGCTGGGCCTCGCCGAATGCTAACCGGACGCTAACCGCTGCCAAACCGGCCGGGACTATGCTCGCCCGGCGGCGCCGGGGCCCCCGACGGGGCCCACGATGGCGACCGCCCAGGGAGAGCGGGTGATGACGCAGCACGGCGGCGGGGACGGCGCGGGCGACCTCTCCGGGCGGCGGGTCCTGGTCGTCGACGACAACCCCGGGGTGCGGGACCTGGTCGCCACCCTCCTGCGCACCCGCGGCTACGAGGTGGCGATCGCGCCGGACGGGCGGGCCGCGCTCGAGCTGCTGGCCGCGTTCCGGCCGGACGTGATCCTGCTGGACTGGGCGATGCCGGTGATGGACGGGCGGGAGTTCGCCCGCCGCTACCGGCAGCTGCCGGCGCCCCACGCGCCCATCGTGATGCTCACCGGCGAGCCGGACGGCCGGGTCCGGGCGGGGGAGATCGACGCGGCCGGCTACCTGGGCAAGCCCTTCACGCCGCACGCCCTGCTGCGCCTGGTGGACGGCACCGGGCGCACCCGGCCGGTCTGAGCCCGGCGCCGCCGGCCGGCGCCGGGCGGCGGATCACCAGTGCCCGCGGCCGCCGCGGGCCTCGCCCGCCACCATCGCCGCCGCCGCCGGGCCGGTGACGTAGCGCCGGATCTCGTCGGCGTAGACCGCCTCCGAGTCGTCCTGCGGCGCGTAGCCCACCACCCGCCGGGCGTTGGCGATGCTCCAGGCTTTCCGGGTGTTGTCCGAGATCCCGTAGAAGACCTGGAAGGGGACGCCGTGCTCGTCCTCGATGCGGGGGGCCTCGACCGAGCGGACGAAGAGCTGGGCCAGGTCGCGCGGGCTGACCCACATCCCCAGGTCGCGGTGGAGCGTCCGGGGGTCGTCCCGGCGGGCGTCGGCGAAGGACGTCCCGGCCAGGTCGCGCGGCGCCCCGATGCGGATCTGCACCACCTCCAGGCGGCGCCCGGCCGCCGGCCCCGGCAGGGCCCCGGCGGCGTAGACGAAGCCGAGGTGCTCGTAGGCCTCCTTCGCCCAGCCGTAGAAGTTGTCCGCCAGGGGCCGGGGGGCGGCCGCGGTGATCAGGTCGAGCGTCCCCGCCCGCAGGGCGCCCTCGTAGAAGTCCGCGGCGTGGTTGGAGCTGGCCACCACCACCCGCCGTACGCCCTCCTCCAGGGCGAGCTGGTAGACGAGGTAGGCCATGTCCACGTTGGCCTGCTCGGCCAGGTAGCCCCGCTGCGCGAGGGCGTCGCTCGCTCCCGGGGGGCGGGTGAAGGCCAGGTGGACGACGGCGTCGGCGCCCCGGAACAGGTCGCGGCTGGCGTCCAGGCGCCGCGGGTCGGAGACGTCCCGCACCTGCAGCCCGTCCACCGGCCGGCCCAGCCCGTCGTGGTCGCGCACGTCCACCAGGCGCAGCTCGAAGCGCTCCCGGAACGCGGGCAGGAGGTAGCCGGCGATGTACCCGGCGGCCCCGGTGACCAGGACGGTCGGCCGTCCGCCCGCCGTCACCGGCCGGCCCCGCTCGCGGTGGCGACCGCCGGCCGGGCGGCGAGGTGTCCGAGGCCGTAGACGGCCGCCGGGTTGTCGAAGAACAGCCGCCGTCCCAGATCGAGCGCGGCCGATTCGGCCAGCAGGCCGTCCTCGATCATCCCGGCCAGGGCCCGGGCCACGTTCTGCCGGGCGACGATCAGGTGGCCGAGGATGGTGTCCACCCAGTAGACGTCGTCGCCGAAGCCGAGGATCTTGTTCGCCGGCACCATCCGCAGCCACTCCCGCAGGGCGGACTGGCACGCCTCGGGCGAGTAGATGTGGATCCAGGACATGTTGAGGAAGACGTTGGAGCAGGTCTTGGCCAGCACGGCCGCCTCGCCCAGGTACGGGAAGCCGGCGTGGGAGATGTCGAAGCGGGCGTCCCGGTTGGCCCGGAAGAGGTCGATCATCGGCGCCAGGGTCGCCCCCTCGAGGCTGCCGTAGACGCCGGCGCGGGGGCCGACGTGGAACTGGATGGCCATCCCGGTCTCGGTCGCCGCCCGGCAGCAGACGAAGACCAGGTAGTCCTCGAGCAAACGCCCCTCGGCCGAGTTCAGCCCGGCGTAGCTGCCGTCCAGCAGGCGCCCGTAGACGGCGGCCGCGTCGCCCGCGGTGCGCACGGCGAAGTCCATCGGGCGGTGGTAGCTCTGGGAGAGCTTGATCGCCGGGGCCCCGGCGGCGCGCCAGGCGCGGCAGGTGCGCCAGATCAACGCGACCAGGTCGTCCAGGGTGGTCAGGCTGGCGTCGTAGTCCCGCTCGATGGCCTCCACGTTGGCCCGCGAGGCGACCATGCTGAAGCGATTCAGGCGGGGCATGGGCAGGAACAGCTCGCGGTCGACCTCGACCAGGTCCTCCATCTGCACCAGGCTGACGGCGATGTTGGCCCGATCGCGCAGCACCTCGGCGTAGTGCCCCGGACGGCGCGCCGCGCGGATGGCCGCGGAGAGCGGCCCGACGGTCTCGGCGGTCAGGTCGTCGACGCCGAAGACGGCGCGCCAGCCTTCGAGCACGCACTGGCTGAAGCCGGTCAGGCGGATCTGCGCCCAGTAGGGAGCGAAGCGCGCCCAGCGCTCGTCGAGCGGGCCGGCGGCGTCGGCGACGAAAGCGTTGTCCTGCGCGGACATCCCCGCCGACTGCAAGTCGGCGGACTGGTACGGGTGGCCGAAGTAGGCCAGGGCGTCCAGATCGCGCGCCAGACGCTCCGGCTCGGACACGACGTGGCTGTGGTCGTTGATGCAGGGGAACGCGGCCAGCGCCCCGACCAGCCCGGCGGCGCGCTCCCGGGTGTGCTCTCTCACCATCGCTCTTCAGGACTTCCTCGCACGCGCTGCTCGCGCTGCGCGTGCTGCTCGTTGTTCTGCACGGTTCCGGCCCGGGCCCAGGCCCCGGCGGCGCTCAGGGGGGCGCCCCGGCGTCGCCGGCGGCCGAGCGGACGCCCGCCGGATGGTAGATCAGGGCCGGCTCGACGCCGGCCAGGGGGACGGCGCGGAGCTCCTCGGTCAGCGCCCGCACGGCGGGGTAGACGCGGTGCAGGCGGTCGCGGTCGGCCGCGTCGAGGGCCGAGCCGGCGCCCAGGCCGGCCCCCTCCAGGAGCAGGTCGACGGCCGGCCGGCGCTCGCCCGGCGGCGGGTGGCGCACCGGCTCGCCGGGCGGGGCCACGCTCGCCGGCGGCGGGGGCGGCGTCCGGGTGTGCCAGTCGCTCAGGCGCTGGTACGCGTCGCCCACCTTCAGCACCAGCGGCTCGGCGAACGGCCGCCCGATCAGCTGCATCCCCACCGGCAGCCCGCCGGCGGTGAAGCCGCAGGGGACGCTGAGCGCGGGCAGCCCGGCCAGGTTCCACAGCCCGGTGAAGCTGGGGCTGGCGATCCGGGCGTCCGGGTCGTAGCCGGCGAAGGCCCCCGCCGGGGTGAGCATCGTCGGCGTGACCAGCACGTCCGCGGCCGCGAGGGCGGCGGCGCACTCCGCCCGCAGCACGGCGCGCACCCGCTGGGCTTGCAGGAAGTCGGCCGCCGAGAAGAGCAGGCCCAGCTGCAGCACCTGGCGGGTGTGCCGGCCGTAGCGCGCCGGGCGCCGGCGCAGGTCCGCCTCGTGGTAGGCGTAGGACTCGGCCCGGATGGTGACCGTCGTCGCCGCGGCCGCGGCCGCGGCGCTGGGCAGCGCCACGTCCACGATCCGGGCCCCGGCGGCGGCCATCGCGTCGACCGCCGCCAGCACGGCCGCGCGCACCTCGCCGTCGAGGTCGGGGGCGTCGAAGAAGTACGCCCGGGGCACGCCGACGCGCACCCCGGCCAGGGCGCCGTCGAGCCCCACCGTGTAGTCCGGCACCGGCGCGGCCGCGCTGCACGGATCGGCCGGATCGTAGCCGGCGAGCGCCTGGAGCAGCAGGGCGCAGTCCCGCGCCGTGCGGGCCATCGGGCCGATGCTGTCCAGGCTGTAGCCCAGGGGCACGCAGCCCTCCTTGCTCACCCGGCCGAACGTCGGCTTCAGCCCGCTGATGCCGCAGAAGGCGGACGGGCCGCGGATGGAGCCGCTGGTGTCCGTGCCCAGTCCGGCCAGGACGAGCCCGGCGGCGACGGCCGCCCCGGTCCCCGAAGAGGACCCGCCCGGGGTGCGCGCGGGGTCCCAGGGGTTGCGCACCACCGGGAACCCGGTGGACGGGTCCGGCCAGCCGGTGGCGAACTCGTGCAGGGCCAGCTTCCCCAGCAGCACCGCCCCCGCGGCGCGCAGCCTCCCGACCACCGTGGCGTCGGCGCGCTGCCCCCAGGCCGGGTCGAGCACCCGGCTGTTGGCCGTGGTCGGAGCGTCCGCGGTGGCGATGAGGTCCTTGATCCCCAGGGGGATCCCTTGCAGCGGGCCGCGGTCGACCCCCCGGGCGAAGTCGGCGTCGGCCGCCCGGGCGGCGTCCAGCGCCGCCCCGTCCGTGAAGGCGATGAAGGCGCCGAGGGTGGCCTGGGCGGCGTGGGCCCGGGCGAGCAGGGCGGCCGTCAGGGCCTCCGAGCTGATCCGGCGCTCGCGCAGCCAGGCCCCCGCCGCCGCGACGGTCTGGGGCAAGTCGGTCATCGAGACGTCACTCCCTGGCGGCCGCCGCGGCCCCCCCTGCCGGTCAGCCGGCGTTGATGGCGTTGATCTGGCGCGCCGCGTCGCGGAAGGCGTCGGCCACGGGGCGCTCGTTGCGGATGAGCACCGCCTGGATCGTGTCGTCGAAGATCTTGGCCGAGTCCAGGTGGCGCCTGAAGAGCTGCAGCGGCCGGGCGTAGTCGTTCTTGTGCCCGTCGGTGAAGGCGGCGAGGTTCTTGTCGCTCAGGGCCGGGTAGGCCTTCTTCATCAGCGTGCCGAAGCGGTCGAGCCAGGACTTGCGCGCCGGCAGGTGCCCGGCGGTGGAGATGGCCGGCTCGAGCCAGTCCTCGCTCTGCAGGAACTTCATCAGCTGCCAGGAAGCGTCCGCCTGCTTGGTGCCCTTGAAGATGGCCCACCCGTCCGTGCTGGCGTGGGTGTCCCGTTGGGCCGGGCCCTTGGGGAGCTGGATGACGTCCCACTGGTCGAGCTCGGACGGCCGGGAGGTGATCAGCTGGGTCACCTTCCAGGAGCCGTCGATGGCCATGGCCAGGTTCCCGGTGGCGACCGCCTGGAAGGCCTGCAGGCCGGTGGCCGAGACGTCCGCCGGCAGGGGGAAGGTCTTGTCCTTCCAGATCCGGTCGTGGAGCCACTGCAGCGCCTCGATGGCCTGGGGGGAGTCGAACACCGCCTTGCGGTTGTCCTTGGGGTCGACGTGCCAGCCGCCGTTGCCGCGGATGAAGTGGCCGGTCGTCTCGTAGATCAGGGGGATGCTGAAGCCCCAGTGCTGCTCCCCCGGCTCGTTCAAGGAGAGGGCGTTGTCGCGAATCTTGGTCCAGTCCCAGCTGGCGTCCGGCGGGGCGAGGCCCTTGCGCTTGAAGTAGTTCTTGTTGAAGTACATCCCCCGGGTGTAGGCGGACATCGGCAGGGCGAACAGCCCGCCGCTCTGGGGCAGCGTCCAGTAGTTCATCAGCAAGGGCGCGAAGTCGGCCAGGGGGACCTCCTTGCCGTCGCGCTTGATCATGGCGTCCAGGCTGGTCAGCAAGCCCTGCTCGGCCCAGACCGGGACGCCCCAGCAGCAGATGGCCATCACGTCCGGGGCGTCGCCCGCCGCCAGCTGGGGCGCGTAGCCGAGGCCGCTCTCCTTGTTGACTTCCTCGTTGACGGTGTAGTTGCTGTGCTTGGCCAGGAAGACGGGGAGGGTCTTCTTGACCGTGTCGATCACCGGCTGCTCGGCGTAGTACCCCCAGCGCAGCGTCGCCGGCGCCTTGGACTCGGCCGGCGTCGCCTGGCCGCCCGGCTGGGCGCACGCCGCCAGGATGGCCGCCGCCCCGCCGGCGGCGAAGCCGCTGCCGGCCAGCCGGCGTCGGGTGACCCGTTCGCCCGGCCGCCCGCCGGGCGCCGCCACAACGTGGCTACTGGACATGGCGCTCCTCCTCCTCTTCAGGGCGCTCCGTGCGCCCCCTCCGTCCGGGCACGTCCTCGCACGCGCCTCCCACCCGGGCCACGCCCACCGGGCGACTTCCGGACCTGACCCCTCCCGCGGCCCACCGGGGTCCCGGTCGCGTCCCGCGGCGTCAGTCTACATCCTGCCCCCGCCGCCCGGGCGGCGGCCGCGGCGGTATAACCGGTGGACCTCAGGAGCGCGGGGCGAGCGCCCCGCGCCGCAGCACGGGCGGAGGCGCAGGAGGAGCGCGGCCGATGGCCACCTACGACGAGGTGATGGACGAGCTGCGCGCCGCCGGGACGGCGCAGAACGTCAAGATCTACCGCCGCCACGGCGTGACCGGCGACCTGTTCGGCGTCAGCTACGCCACGCTCAACGCCCTCAAGAAGCGGCTCAAGACCGACCACGATCTGGCCACGGCGCTGTGGGCCAGCGGCAACCACGACGCCCGCGTCCTGGCCACCTTGATCGCCGACCCCGCGCGGGCGGCGCCGGACGAGCTGGAGGCCTGGCGCGCCGGGGCGGACAACCCCGTCGAGATCACCGCCCTGACCCGCAACGTCGCCGGGCGCCGCAAGCCGCCCCCCTGGGAGCTGGTCGAGCGCTGGACGGCCTCGGACGAGGAGTGGACGGCCACCGCCGGCTGGGACCTGCTGGCCGTGCTGGCCGTGACGGACACGGCGCACGACGACGCCTACTACGCGGCCCGCCTGGCGGAGATCGAGGCCCGCCTGCCCGGCAGCGCCAACCGGGTGCGCTACGAGATGAACAACGCCCTCATCGCCATCGGCGGGCGCAACCCGGCGCTGGCGGCGGCGGCCACCGCCGCCGCCGGCCGCATCGGGCCCGTCGAGGTCGACCACGGCGAGACCGGCTGCAAGACGCCGGAGGCCGGCGCCTACATCGCCCGCATCTGGGCCCGCAAGGGCCGCGCCGCCTGACCGCCGGGCCTCAGCCGGTGCGGGTGAACTTCTGGAAGGTGTGGCAGTCCGGCGGCACCAGGCCGGCTTTCCCGGCGAAAGTGTGGGTCACCTCGGCGACGTAGACGTCGCCCCGGGAATCGACGGCGATGTCGTGCGGGGCGACGAAGTCCCCGGCGGCGCAGAGCCCGGGCCCGCCCCAGCGGGCCAGCACCGTCCCGTCCCCGTCCAGCACGCTCGCCCGGGCGAAGCGGTCAGCCGTCGCCTCGCCGTGGACGTAGGAGCGCTGCCCCACCCGCCACCACAGCTCGGAGACGTAGACCCGCCCGGCCCCGTCGAGGGCCAGGCTGGTCGGGCGCTGGACGTCCGTCCAGGCCGCCAGGAACCGCCCGTCCGGGGTGAACACCTGGATGCGGTCGTTCTCCCGGTCGGCGACCAGCACGCGGCCGTCGGCCAGGACGGCGACGCCGTGGGGGAGGTAGAACTGCCCCGGCCCGGTGCCGGGCTCGCCCCAGGACTGCACGAGCTCGCCGGCGGCCGAGAAGCGGTGCACCTTGCAGTTGCCGTAGCCGTCCGAGACGTAGAGGTCGCCGCCGGGGGCGACGGCCAGGTTGGTCGGCCGGTTGAACGGCGGCCCGCCGCGGATGCTGTCCAGGGTGCCGTCGTAGCCGGTGTCGGCGGCGACCCCCCTGGTGCCGATGGTCTGCTGCACCGCTCCCTCAGGGGTGCAGACGTAGACGCACTCGGCGCCCTCGTCGACGCAGTAGACGCGCCCGTCCGGCCCGACGGTCAGGCCGTGGGTGCGCTCCGTGAAGAGGTCCTCCCCCCAGGAGCGCAGGAAGGCCCCCTCCCGGCTGTACACGAGCACCCGCGGCTGCTCGCGGGTGAACAGGTAGACGTTGTCCGCGGCGTCGACGGCCACGCCGACGCAATCGCGGTGGGTGAACCCGGCGGGGAGCTGCTCCCAGCCCTCCGCCACCCGGTACCGCAGCTCCTGGGCCTGCGCTGCCACCATGTCCCGCTCCCTCCCCGGCCGGGGCCGCCCCGGCGCGGCGCGCCGTGGGCGATACTCTGGCCGATGACGGGCGCAGAGCATAGCACCGCCCCGGACGCGGGGCAGCCGGACGGGGCGGGGACGCGGCCGGGTGACCGCGGTGACCGCTGGGAGTGGGACGCCGCGACCTACAACCGGATCGCCGATCCGCACGTCCGCTGGGGGGACGACGTCCTCGCCCGGCTGCGCCTGACCGGCGCCGAGCGCGTCCTGGACGCCGGCTGCGGCCCGGGCCGGGTCACCGAGCGGCTGCTGGCGCGCCTCCCCGCGGGGCGCGTCCTGGGGCTCGACCGCTCGCCGGCGATGCTGCGCGAGGCCTACCGGCGCCTGACGCCGGCGCGCGCCGGCGGGCGCCTTTTCCTGGTCTGCGCCGACCTGGGCGCGCCCCTGCCGCTGCGCCGGCCGGTGGACGCCGTCCTCTCCACCGCCACCTTCCACTGGGTGCGCGACCACGAGGCCCTCTTCGGCCACCTGGCGGCCGTGCTGCGGCCCGGTGGCCAGCTGGTCGCCCAGTGCGGCGGCGCCGGCAACATCGCCACCGTGGTCGAGGCCCTGCGCCAGACCGGCGAGCGCTGGGCGGGGCCCTGGACCTTCGCCACCGCGGAGGAGACCCGGGCGCGCCTGGAGCGGGCCGGGTTCCGCAAGGTGGAGACCTGGCTCAACCCGGAGCCGACGCCCCTGGCCGCCGGCGGCCCGCTGGAGGCGTACCTGGAGACGGTCTGCCTCGGGGCGCACCTCGACCGCCTGCCGGAGGCGGAGCGGCGCCCCTTCGTCGAGGCCGTCGCCGCCCGGCTGCCCCGGGCGGAGATCGACTACGTGCGGCTGAACATCGTCGCCGAGCGGGCCTGAGGCCCGGGCGGGCCTCAGCGGGCCAGCACGCTGGCGTGCTGCGCCGCCGGCAGCAGCCAGCCGAGTGCGATGGCGGCGACCCCGATGAGCAGGGTCTTGAGCAAGCGGCGCATGGTTCCCCCTCCGGCCCCGCGGTCTTCTGTAAAGAGAAACGTCGCTCCGGGGCCTTGCGGGTCTGTCTCTCGCCGGATCGTCAGCGAGTTGTCAGCCGAATGTCAGCTACCTCCGGGGGGCCGCCGCGTCCGGGGCGTCAGCCGCCGTAGTGCCAGCCCAGATCGGCCAGGGTGAGGGGCTCGCCCTCGCCGTTGACGCCGGCCCCCACCACCTCGCCGACGAACAGGATGTGGTCGCCGTGGTGGTGCGCCGCGACCACGTTGCACTCCACCCAGGAGAGGGCCGCGCTCAGCAGGGGCGCCCCGGTCTCCCCGGTGGTGAACTCCTCGTCCTCCAGCTTGTTGCCCATCCGCTGCGCCGGCTTGACGAACTTGCCCACCAGCGCCTCGGCGTCCGGCCCGCGGCGCACGGTGTTCACCGAGAACACGCCGCTGGCGTCGATCAGGTGGCGGGTGTGGGCGTCGTTCTCCACGGCGACGGCGACCAGAGGGGGATGGAAGGAGATCTGGAGCACCCAGTTGGCGGTCATCGCGTTCACCTCGCCGTGGCGCCCCCTGGAGCCGACGATGGTCATGCCGGTGGTGAACTGGCGCAGGGCGGTCTCTTTGGCCTGCGGGTCGAGTGGCATCGCGCGATCCTCCTCTGGCCGGGCGCTGCGGGCGGCCCGGGCGGCCCGGGCGGCCCGGGCGGGCCAGGCGGCCCGCCGGCTCGCTCACGGGGCGCGCCGGGAGGGCACGATAGCCACCCCCGGGCGGGGATGTCAACGGCGGGCCGGGCGGGCCCCGGCCGGGGCGCGGCGGCCGCGAAACCGGTTCAGCCGGCCTTGACGCTGGGGCGCTCTAGAACGGATCATCCTCCGAGGGAGAGGGGGGTCTACCTTGGGAGTCAGCCTGCGATGATGCGCGGCGGTGGCGGCGGGACCTGGCCGGGCGGCAGCTTCAGCAGCGGCACGACCGGTCCCGGCGTGTTCGGGCGGGCCGGGTCGTCCACGCTCGGCAACGCCGGCGGCGGGACCGCCAAAGACCTCTGGCGGGCGATGCAGTTCCTGCGCCCCCAGGGGAAGTGGGTCGCCCGGTCCTACGCCGCCTGGATCGTGGCCAACCTGCTCGACCTGGCCATCCCCCTCCAGATCCGGCGGGCGATCGACGGGGGGATCGACGGCGGCGACCCCCGGGTGCTGGTCCTCTCCGTGCTCGCGGCGATGGCCCTCTACGTGGCCAAGGCCGGGACGAACTGGATCTACACCTGGGGCTTCCACGCCTACGAGGCGGACGCCGCGCGCGACCTGCGCAACAGCGTCTACCGCGGGCTGCAGCGCCTCTCCTTCGGCTACCTCGACCGCTCGGACACCGGGCAGCTGATCGCCCGGGCGACGGCGGACACCGAGGCGGTGCAGAACTTCCTGGGGCACGGCCAGACGGGGCTGGTCTCCTCCATCGGGACCTACGTCATCACCCTCGCCTTCGCCTTCACCGTCTCCTGGCAGCTGACCCTGCTGGCGCTGTTCACGGTGCCCCCCCTGCTCTGGGCGGGCTTCAGCTACGGCAAGCGCTCGGGGCCCCTGTTCGCCCGCGTCCAGCAGCAGTACGGGACGCTGACCGGGCAGCTGCAGGAGAACCTCTCCGGGGTGCGGGTGGTCAAGGCCTTCACCCAGGAAGAGAACGAGATCGCCAAGTACAACCAGGGGGCCGAGGAGCTGCGCGAGCGCTCGCTCGTCCTCTCCCGCACCCTGGCGGCGCGCAACCCCCTGCTGATCGTCCTCTCCGGGCTGGGGGCCATCCTCGTCATCGTCGTCGGCGGGCACCTGGTCGCCGCCGGGACGATCACCATCGGCACCCTGGTGGCGTTCCAGTACTACCTCAACCGCCTCTACGGGCCGACCCGGCGGATCGGCTTCCTCGTCTCCCAGTTCTCCCGGGCCACCGCCTCGGCGCACCGCATCTGGGAGATGCTGGACACCGTCCCCGAGGTGCGCGACCGGCCGGGGGCCGGGCCCCTGCCGGACGTCAAGGGCGAGGTCGTCTTCGAGAACGTCGGCTTCGAGTTCCGCCCCGGCGTCCCCGTGCTGAAGGGGATCAACCTGGTGGCCAGGCCGGGGCAGGTGATCGCCCTGGTGGGGGGCACCGGGTCGGGCAAGAGCGCCCTCACCGGGCTGATCCCCCGCTTCTACGACCCCTCCGCCGGGCGGGTGCTGGTGGACGGGCACGACGTGCGGGACGTCACCATGGCCTCCCTGCGCCAGCACGTGGCCATCGTGCCCCAGGACTCCTTCCTCTTCTCCCGCAGCCTGCGCGAGAACATCCAGTTCGGCAAGCCGGACGCCGGCGTCTCCCTGGTGGAGTTCGCCGCCGAGCGGGCCCAGGCGCACCGCTTCATCCAGAACCTCCCCGAGCGCTACGACACCACCGTCGGCGACCGCGGGGTGACCCTCTCCGGCGGGCAGCGCCAGCGCACCGCCCTGGCCCGGGCCATCCTGGTCGAGCCGAAGATCCTGATCCTGGACGACGCCACCTCCAGCGTGGACATGGAGACGGAGCGCCAGATCGAGACCGCCTTGCAGGAGATCATGCGCGGGCGCACCACCTTCGTCGTCGCCCACCGCCTGTCCACGGTGAAGCGAGCGGACGAGGTGCTGGTGCTGGAGCGGGGGGAGATCGTGGAGCGGGGCACGCACGAGGAGCTGATCGCCCGCCGGGGGGCCTACCGGCGCATCTACGACGTGCAGATGCGCGACCAGGAGG
>DATLLM010000062.1:0-4457 GCA_035537855.1 Chloroflexota bacterium
GCGTTGCCCCGCCCCGGCTGGCTGCGCTCGCTCGCCGGATCGAGCAGCCTGGGACTGGCCGCGGCCCTGGCCATCGGCACGGAGGTGGTGCGGGCGCCGCAGCGCATCGGCCGGCTGAGCGCCGGGGCCGTCTTCCCCCGCTTCGCCCCCCACGGGGCGGTGCTGGCCCTGGTGGTGGCGGCCATCGCCGCCGGCGGCTTCGCCCGGCCGGAAGGGGGCCTCGAGGCCCCGCTGGCGACGGAGGCCGGGGCGCTGACCGCGGACGCCCGGCTGCTGCTCGGGCCGCGGGCGGCCGAGGCCCCGGTGCGGGACACGCTGCTGCGCCCGCCCTTCTCGGCGACCAACCTGGCCCCGTCGCAGCCCCGGATGGACGCCACGACCTACGTCGTGCGCCCGGGCGACAGCCTGTGGGCCATCGGGGCCCGCTTCAACGTCGGCGCCTGGAGCGTGATGTGGTCGAACGGGCTGGACGAGGACAGCCTGATCCTCCCCGGGCAGCAGCTCAAGATCCCGCCGGTGCAGGGCGTCGTCGCCGTCGTCGGCGCGGACGACTCGCTGGAGACCATCGCCGCCCGCTTCGGCGTCGAGCCGGCCACGATCGTGGACTTCAACGGGCTCAAGCCGGGCGAGCTGTTGCAGCCGAACCGCATCTTGATCGTCCCCGGGGGCTCGCTGCCGATCGCGCCGCGCCCGGTGCCCGAGCCGGCGGCGGTGGCGCCGCGCCCGCAGCTGCCCAGCCTGCCGATCCGGCCCCCGGCGCAGCCGGCGCCCCAGCCGGCCCGGCCGCAGACGCCGGCCCAGACCCAGCCGCAGCGCCCGGCCGTCCCGGCCCCGGCGGCGCCCGCCCGGCCGGTGCCCGCGCCGCCGGTGCCGGCACCGGCGCCGACCGGGCGCTTCTCCTGGCCCACCCGGGGCGTGATCACCACCTACTTCTCGGGCTGGCACCCCGGGATCGACATCGCCAGCGCCTTCGGGACGAACATCGGCGCCGCGGACGGGGGCACCGTCAGCTCCGCCGGGTGGAACAACTGGGGCTACGGCTACCGGGTGGTGATCGACCACGGGAACGGCTACGCCACCACCTACAACCACCTCTCGGTCATCTCGGTGCGGCCCGGCCAGGCGGTGGCCAAGGGGCAGCAGGTGGGGCTGATGGGCAGCACGGGCAACTCCACCGGGCCCCACCTGCACTTCGAGATCCTGCGCGGCGGCGGCTACATCAACCCGCTGGGCGCGCTGGGCTAGACCGGAAGGTTCCGTAGCGCAGGAAGAGGTTGGAGCTGTTCGGGGACCGGCGGGAGCGGGTGAGTCACATTCCGTAGAGCACGAAGAGGACCCCGCTGCGCGCGGTAGCGCCCGCAGTGGGCCGCCGCCAGGGGGCCGCGGGCGACGCCGTCCACGCCCGCGAAGGTGTGGTCGAGGCGGGCCCCTCCGGCTCGGCCCAGGCCCTCGGCTGCCCACCGGTGGGCAACCAGCGGCCGAGGGGGGGTCTGCCCGGGTTCCTGGACGCCCGCCGGTGGCTGAAAGGCGTTCCGGAGGCTTCGCCCGGGCGCTCGGACTGCCGGGACGTGGGCTAGGCGCGGGCGCGGCCTCGCGGCCCCCTGGCCGCGGCCCGCAACGACCGTGCCGCGCCGAACGGTCCCTATCGTGCTCCTCGGATGCCGCTTCACCCCTCAACGGCCGTGCCGCGCCGACCGATCCTCTTCGCACGCTTCGGCCGACACCTCAGCTTCCCAGATCCCCCTGGTACACTCTGCCGTTAGCCATGAAAGTCATCCTGCTCAAAGACGTCGATCACCTGGGCCGGATCGGCGACGTCAAAGAAGTCGCGCCCGGGTACGCCCGTAACTTCTTGCTGCCCCGCAGCATGGTCGTCGAGGCCAACGCCGGGCAGATGAAGCGCCTGGAGCAGCTGCAGCGCCAGCGGCAGAAGGAAGACGTGCGCCGCCTGACGGAGGCCCAGCAGCTGGCGGCGCGCCTCGAAGCGCTCGAGGTGAACATCCCCGCCCGCGTCGGCGAGCAGGGGCGCCTCTTCGGCTCGGTCACGAACCAGGACGTGGCCGCTGCGTTGATAGAGCAGCACGGCATCACGCTCGACCGGCGGGACGTAGAGCTGGCCGACCCCATCCGGGCGTTGGGGACGCACCAGGTCACGGTCCGTCTAGGGGGCGAGGTGCGGGCGCAGGTGCGCGTCAACGTGGTAGAAGAGGGCGGGCAGGCGCCGGCGGCCGCGGCCGCCGGGTCCGACGCCGGGGAGGCAGTCGCTCCCTAGCGACCGCCCGGGACTACCGGGAGACGGGCAGCCGCGCCGGCCGGCGACGAGGGAGACCATGGCCGAGGAGCGGCTGCCACCGCAGAACGTCGAGGCCGAGCAGTCCGTGCTCGGCAGCATCCTGATCGACCGCGACGCCATCGTGCGGGTCGCCGCCTTCCTCAAGGCGGAGGACTTCTACCGCGAGGCCCACCGCACGATCTACCAGGCGGCGGTCGACCTCTTCGACCGGCGCGAGCCGGCGGACTTCGTCCTGCTCTGCGACGAGCTGGAGCGCCGCGGACGCCTCGAAGGGGTCGGCGGCCCCGCCTACCTCACCGCCTTGATCAACATGGTGCCGACGGCGGTGAACGTCGAGTACTACGGCCACGTGGTCGAGCGCTGCGCCATCCTGCGCCGGCTGATCAGCGCCGGGGGGCAGATCGCCGGGGTGGCCTACGACATCCAGCACGACGCCGAGCTGGCGGTGGACAAGGCCGAGCAGATCCTGTTCGGCCTGACCCAGCGCCGGCGGACGCAGGAGTTCGTGCCCCTCTCCGACGTCCTGGAGAGCTACTTCGACCAGATCGACTACATCCACCAGAACCGGGGCAAGACGTTCGGGGTGCCGACCGGGTTCCGCGACCTGGACGAGCTGACCGGGGGGCTGCAGCGCTCCGACCTGATCATCCTGGCCGCCCGCCCGGGGATGGGCAAGACCTCCTTCGCCCTGAACATCGCCACCCACGCCGCGCTCAAGAATCACGTCACCTGCGGCATCTTCTCCCTCGAGATGTCGCGCGACCAGCTGGTGCAGCGCCTGATCTGCTCCGAGGCGGGGATCGACTCCCACCGCCTGCGCACCGGCTACATCGAGGAGGGGGAGTGGGCCAAGATCGCCGAAGCGATCGGGATGCTCTCCGAGGCCCCCATCTACATCGACGACACCCCGGGCATCTCCATCATGGAGCTGCGCACCAAGGCGCGCCGCCTGCAGGCCGAGCACGACCTGGGCTTCATCGTGGTCGACTACCTGCAGCTGATGCAGGGGACGCGCACGGACAACCGGGTGCAGGAGGTGTCGGACATCTCGCGCGGGTTGAAGGCCCTGGCCCGCGAGCTGAACGCGCCGGTGATGGCCTGCGCCCAGCTCTCCCGGGCCGTCGAGCAGCGCCCGGGCAACCGGCCGCAGCTCTCCGACCTGCGCGAGTCGGGGTCGATCGAGCAGGACGCGGACATCGTGATGTTCATCTACCGCGAGGAGCAGTACGACCGCGAGTCGCAGCGCAAGAACCTCGCGGACGTCATCGTGGCCAAGCACCGCAACGGGCCCCTGAAAGACATCGAGCTGCGCTTCTCGGGGGCGCAGACGCGCTTCGCCAACCTGGAGCAGCGCTACTCCTCGGCGCGCTAGGGGCGGGCGGTGGCTGAGGATCGGGTCGACGTCGTCGTCTTCGCCGGCCCGCCGGGGCCGACGGCCCACGAGCGCCTGATGGGCCGGGCCCTCGACGCCCTGGCCACGGACCTGGCGGAGACGGCGCTGGCCTGCCCCGTGGTCGGGCGGGTGCTGGTGGTCACCGGGTCGGCGCCGCTGGCCGACGCGCTCGAGGGGCGGGAGCGCGTGGTGGTGGAGCGGGACGACCCCCGGACGCCGTTCCACTTCGGGGCCCGCCTGCTGGAGACGGTGGAGCGCAACGGGGTGCGCCGGCCGCTCTACTTCGGGGCGGGGAGCGCGCCGCTGCTGGGGGCCGAGGCGTTCGAGGCGCTCTGCCGGCGCCTGCTGGCGGCCGAGCGCAGCGTGATCGCCAACAACCTGCTCTCGGCCGACTTCTTCGGAATCACCCCGCCGGAGGCGCTGCGCCGGGTGGCGCTGCCCCCGGGCGAGGACAACAACCTGCCGTTTCTGCTGATGCGCCAGGGCGGCCTGGAGGCCGTGCAGCTGGAGCAGACGATGGCGACCGAGTTCGACGTGGACACGCCGACCGACCTGGGGGTGCTGACCTTGCAGGCGGGCGTCAAGGCCAACGCCCGCCGGTTCCTGGACGCGGCCGCCCCGGACACCTCCCGGCTGGAGGCGGTGATGCCCGTCCTGGTGCGGCGCCGCTCGGAGGTGACGCTGATCGGGCGGGTGGCGACGAACATCTGGGGGAAGGTGCCGTCCGACCTGATCCCGGGGCAGAAGCGGCTGTACGTCGAGGAGCGGGGG
>DATLLM010000063.1:0-9016 GCA_035537855.1 Chloroflexota bacterium
CGTCTGATGGGCGCCGCCGCGCTGCCGCTGCTCGCGGCCTGCGCCGGAGGGCGCGGTGAGCCGGCGCCGGCCGCCAGGACGGTCCCGCCGGGGACGACCATCAGCTACCTGGGCAGCCACAACCAGGCGGAGGGGCAGCTGGTGGGCGGCCAGATGCAGGCCTTCGAGCAGAAGGCGCCCGGGGTCAAGGTGGAGGTGAGCTACCTCACCGCCGACTACATGACCAAGCTGCGCACGCTGCTCGCCTCCGGGACGCCGCCGGACCTGTTCCGCACCGGCGGGACGCCCTGGGCGCAGCTGGCCAACCAGGGGGCCATGGCCGAGATCGACTCCCGCATCAAGCGGGACCGGTTCGATCTCTCCGACCTGATCGACGCCGCCGTCGCCCAGTACACCTGGCGCGGCAAGCAGCTCGGCCTGGGCTCGAACGTCGGCTACACCCTGCTGTACTACAACCCGGAGGCGTTCCGCCAGGCCGGCGTGCCCCTGCCCGGCGACGACTGGGCCACCCCCTGGACGTGGGACCAGTTCAACGACGCGATGCGGCGGGTCACCACCCGGCAGGGGAGCGGCGAGCCGGACCGCTTCGGCTTCACCGCGCTGGACGCCTACATGCGGCTGCTGGTGACCAACGGCGCGACCCTGACCGACGAGGCGGAGACGCGCACCCTGTACGACACGCCGGAGGCGATCGACACCTGGCAGTGGATCGACGACCTGCTGCGCGGCCTCAACGTCGCCCAGAATCCGCTGACGTACCGGGAGCAGCCGTCCGACCGGACCTTCATCCAGGGCAAAGCGGCGGCGTGGGTGGGCTCAACGGCCGACGGCGCGACCCGCTTCGTCGGTCAGAAGGACCTCACCTGGGACGTGGCGCCCACGCCCAGGGGGCCGCGCCTCAAGAGCGACCGGTGGATCTTCGGCGGCGGCAGCGCCTGGTGGATCGCCGCCGGCTCGCCGCACCCCGACGCGGCGTGGGAGTTCCTGAAGTACATGGAGTCGCCGGAGGTGGGGCAGAACCTGGCGCTCGGCGGCTTCGCGCCCATCCGCTTCTCGGTGCTCAACTCGCCGGCCTGGCTGCGCTCCGACCAGCCGCCGAAGAGCAAGCGGCTGCTCGTCGACGGCCTGAAGAAGCTGCTGCCCTTCCCCAAGCTGACCACCTGGGACGCCTACAGCGCGGCGATCGACGCCGAGGTGCAGTCGCTCTGGAAGGGCGAGCGCCGGGCCCGGGAGGTGGCGGAGCGCATCCGCGCCGCGACCGACCCCATCCTGGCCGAGCACCAACGCAACCTGAAGGCGGGCCGCTGAGGGCGGGCCGTCCGCGGCGACGCCGGGCGTCGGGGGCGGCGCGGGTCACGGCGCCGCGGGCGCCACGTGGTCGACGAAGATGGGGCTGCTCCAGGCCATCTCCTGGTCCTCCTGGACGACGCGCACCCAGTACGGGTTGAGGCCGGGCCGCGGCGACGGATCGACGAACGTGAAGCGCGCGGTGTCGGGATTGCCCGGGGCGGGGGCCTCCGAGACGGTGACCCACCGGTCGAGGGTACCCAGGTGGACGCGCCGCGGCCGGGCGGCGACGTCGTCCGGGGCGAAGCGGAATGCGACCGCTTCGGCGGGCGCGTAGGACATGCGGGTCGGCCCGCGGTCGCCGTGGCCGCCGTAGGCGGGGCGGGTGATGAGGGCGCTGCGGACGCGGCACTCGGCCTCGAGGCCGGCGCCGCCGAGGAGCTCGACTTCGAGGCCGCTGCGGTAGCCGCAGGTGACGGAGTGCCAGCGCAAGCGGGTCCCGGAGTGTTCGGCGACGTGCGAGCGGGGGCTGTCGAAGCGCAGGCGCGTCACCGGGCCGAAAGCGGCGTCGCCGCGGCGGACGCGGAGCTCACCGTCCCAGACGACGCCGGAGTAGCTCGTCCGGCGGCTGGCGCCCTCCCACAGGATGCGCACGCGCCGCGCGTCGGTGCGGCGCGCGAGCGGGTGCTCGTACACCGGGTCGAGGCCGCGGTAGAGGGTGATCGACTCGAGCGCGCCCGTGCCGGTGACGGACACGGCGATCTCGGGCGCCGCGGCGGCGCGGACGTCCTCCCCCATGGGATGCCCGTCGGCGGTGACGTCGAGGAGGATGCGCGCGCCGGTGGTGGCGTAGCAGCGCCGCGCGCGGAGCGCCTCGTGCACGCCGGCGAGGGTCAGCTCGGCGGCGAAGAGGGCGGTCAGGCCGCCCTTGGCGTAGCGGCGCTCCTGGTAGCCGGGGGTGTCGGCGCCGGGGCGGCCGTTGTGGCTGTCGCTCCCGCCGACGACGCCCATGCGGTAGCCGCGCTCGAGCGACTCGCGCAGGAACCACTCGAAGGTGCCGTGGTCTGAGGTGATCTCGAGCGCGGGCTCGAGGGTGGGCTCGTGGTACGTCAGGTCGGCGTGGCCTCCGCCGACGTGGGGGGTGATGAGGGTGTCGGTGCCGCGGTAGGCGCGGTGGAGGTCGAGCACGTGGGGGAGGTCCCGGTCGGCGTCCGACCGATCGGCGACGCCGAGGTGGGAGTTGCGGCGCATGGGCTGACCGTGGCGGCGGAAGTACACGTTGTGGTGGCCGCCCATCGCCGGTTCGCCGGTCCACTCGTAGCCGGGCAGGGGGACGAAGCGGCCGGGCTCGTCGAACGCCCGCTCGGCCGCCTGCTGGGCGGCGTAGTCGGCGTTGGAGTGCACGTGGTCGTTGCGCTGGTAGCCGGCGAAGGCGATCCCGGCGACGTCGCGGGCGTAGCGGAAGAAGTCCGGGATCTTGGCGGCGTCGGCGATCTGCCCGCCGTGGGGATCGCCCCAGTAGACGCGGTGGGCGCCGGCCTCCGCGGCGCAGCGGACGGGATTGGACCGCGCGGTCAGGGTGCGCCGGTCGTCGCCGCCGGAGGCCTCGACGCGGTGCACGCCCGGCGTCCGGGCGGCGCAGCTTTCGAGCCACCAGACGGCGGCGCCGGCGGGGGAGAAGGTGTGGGAGACCTGCGGGAGCGCGATGCCGGGTGCGGCGAGCGCGACGGTGCCGGCCCACCCCGCCGCCGGGTTGCCCCAGGCGTCGACGGCGCGTACGAGCAGGGGGAAGGGCTCGCCCGGGCGCACGGTGGAGGGGGCGACGACGACGAGACGCTCGGGCGGGCCGCCGACGACGGCGACGCGCGGCGGGTCGGGGAGCGGGGTCCAGCGTCCCGCGCCGTCCGCGTCCACGTCCACGAGGAAGGCGCGGCGGGACTCGGCGAAGGTCTGCGCGCGCGAGCCGGGGCCGCCGCCCGAGCGGTCGCCGAAGACGACGGCGACGCGCTGCCCGGGCGCGAGGGGGGCGCCGTGGACGGTGAGGACGGCGCTCTTGCCGTCGAGGACGGTGAGGGAGAGCGCCGCGGCGTCGGGCCCGGCGGCGGTCAGGTACTCGGCAGCGGCGGGATCGTGCAGCTGGGGGACGCCCCAGTCGGTGTCCGAATCGGTGTGGATTCGGACGCCGCCGCCGGTGGCGACGCCGCGCGGCCCGCAGGTGAAGGTGAGTCGCCAGGTGCCGTAGCTGCCGGCGACGATGGGGGTCGCGGGATCGAGGCTGGCGGTGCCCAGTCGGGACGCGCCGGGAGGCGGCGGCACGGGCGATTCCGGGACGGTCATGCCCCAGGCTACCGGACGCCCGGCACCCGGCGCCCGGCGCCCCGGGCGACGGCGGCGCGCGCGGGAGCGCCGGATCGATGCAGGCGCGAGACCGCTGGCGCGCACCCCGTGGGCCGCACGGCGGCGCTCGGATCGGGCGTCAGGACGTCACGCCACCGGTTACGCCTCCCTGCGGGTCGCCACGAAGACCGGGATCTCCCGGTCCGTCCGCCGCTGGTAGTCGGCGTACGGCGGGTAGGCGGCCACCGCCCGCTCCCACCAGACCCGGCGCTCGTCGCCCGTGACCCGCCGGACGCGGACGGGGAACGGCGCCGGGCCGTCCTGGACGGTGACCTCGTCCGGGTGGGCCACCAGGTTGTGGTACCACTCGGGGTGCTCGGGCGCGCCGCCTTTGGACGCGACCAGGGCGTACTCCCCGCCGTGCTCGACCCGCATCAGGGCGATCTTGCGCACGTTGCCCGACTTGCGGCCCCGCATGGTCACGACGATCACCGGCAGGCCGGTGTCGCGCAGCGTGTTCGCCTCCCGGCCGCCCGACCGCTCGTAGGCCGCCACCTGGTCCCGCACCCATCCCGCCGGACTGGGCGCGTACGTCCCTTCTACCGTCATCAGACCGATCTCCCTCCGTTCACGCCGTCTCCGAACGGCCGCGCCCGGAAACGTACCGAACGGGCCACGGCCAACCGGCGGGCTCCCGCCCGCTGGAGATCATCGACAGCAAGGACCACGCCGCGCGCACAGCTCGCGTGACCGCGCCCGGCGCCGCCGGCCGTCTCGCCGCCGGCGGCACGGTCCGCGTTCGGTACGCTTCGCGCTGAGGCCACGCGCCGCCGGCCGCATCGGGGCGCAGCCCTTCAGGAAGGACCCCGCCATGCCCTCCGCTCCCGCGTCCGCGACCCCCGCCCGGAACCAGGCCCTCTCCCTGCCCCTGCGCCGGCAGCGTCTCGGCGAGCGGGAAGGGTATCGCGTGTGGCTGCCCGACGAGCAGCGCGTCGAGTGGCAGCCCGGCACGCTGGCCCTGATCGTCTGCGACGTCTGGCTGCGGCACGAGTGCCGTGGCGCCGAGGAGCGGATGGCGCGCTTGCTGCCGCGCATGGACGAGCTGATCGCCGCGCTGCGCGACGCGGGAGCGCTCATCGCGCACGCCCCGAGCGGCACCATCCCGGTGTACGAGGGCCAGCCGGCGCGCGAGCGCGTCCTGGCGGTGCCGGCGGTCGAGCCCCCGCCCGACCTCGCGCACGACGACCCGCCGCTGCCGGTGGACAGCGCCGACGCCTGCGATACGGTGCCGGACCACGACCACCCGAAGCACGAGAAGGGCATGCCCTACCCGCACACCCGCCAGCACGACGCGATCGCGATCGATCAGGAG
Organism: Chloroflexota bacterium; assembly: GCA_035537855.1. Lineage (GTDB taxonomy): Bacteria > Chloroflexota > UBA11872 > UBA12225 > UBA12225 > DATLLM01. The sequence goes on from DATLLM010000063.1 coordinate 4,997, forward strand.
CGCGACGTCATCTCGGCCGACGGGCGGGAGCTGTACAGCTACTTCCGGCACCGGGGCATCGCGCACGTGCTCGAGCTGGGCGTGCACACCAACATGTGCATCCTGAACCGCACCTTCTCCATCAAGCAGATGGTGCGCTGGGGGGTGGAGATCGCCCTCGTCCGCGACCTGACCGACGCGATGTACAACCCCGCCCGCCCCCCGTACGTGAGCCACGAGGAAGGGACGCGTCTGGTCGTCGAGTACATCGAGAAGTTCTGGTGCCCGACGGTGACCAGCGACCAGGTCCTGGCCGCGGTGCGCCGCGGGGGAGGCGCCTGACCCCGGCTGCGGGGGCTCACCCAGCCCAGAACGGCCGCGCGGCAGAGCGATCTACCCGGTCTACCTCAGCCCTCGCCACCTTCACGGTCTCGTCGCGACCACCCGGCGAGAGGGGCGCCTACGTCGCCGGCCCGGACGGCTGCCGGAACGACACCAGCGCCGCCGCGGGACGGTCCTCGGCGGCGAGCGACACCGCGTCGACCCCGCCGTCGCGCACGACCTCCAGCGTGAGTGCGGGGGGATAGTCCGCGCGCGGCGAGTCGGGCGGGAGCAGTCGCGCCGCGGTGACCAGCGGCCGGTCCCCGTGGGTCTCGAAGACGCTGACGAAGGTCGAGGCCAGCTCCCGGCCGCCGGCCGCAGCGCGCCGGCGGATCACGTAGGGGACGTCGACCTTGCGGTCGGGGGGGTTGAAGTGGCCCCAGCCGCGCTCCCCCCAGCCGTCGCCGACGATCACCTCTTCGGGATCGAGCGGCAGCGCCCAGGCGGTGAAGCGCGTGCGCTCGTCCAGGCGCCACGTCAGGCGCCACGGCCCCTCCGGGCGGCCCCGGCGCCCGCCGGCGATGCCGTACGGCGCCGGGGCGCTCGACGGCGCGAGCGAGATGGCGTCCGCCTCGAAGCCGGGGACGGGCCCGTGGAACAGACAGTCGTGACTCGCGCCGCCGCGGACCCAGAAGACGTCCACCAGGTAGGCGCCGGCCGCACCGTGGTCGACCAGGATGCAGCGCCGGCGGTAGAGACTCGTCTGCGCGTAGGCGTCCGATGAGCAATCCACCACCTTCACCCGGGCGGCCGCGTCGAAGGCGTGCAGCCGCCCGCCGCGCTCGGCCGTGCGCTGCTCGGCCTCGTCGACGACGACCAGGTTGTGCGCCGGGGTGCGCACGGTCGTGTCCTTGTCCGGCCGGTCCCACAGGTAGCCCAGGTCGGTCAGCACCTCGTGGCCGCGCTGGAAAAGGGTCAGATTCAGGCTGTCCCGGTGGTGGTGCACGCCCCAGTGCGACGCGCTCAGGATGGCCGTCGCCGCGCGGCCGTCCTCGCCGGCGCGCAGATAGCCCAGGCGCAGCGCCGGGAAGAAGACGTCCCGGAACGACACGCGGTCGCCCGGTTGGAGCACGAGGCCGGGATCGCGGTTGAACAGCGCGTAGGCGTCGCCCGCGTCCGCGAACGACCCGCCGCACCGCTCGGCCAGCAGCGCGCGGTACTCGGGCAGGCCGTAGCGCGCCACCATCAGGTCGGCGAAGGGCGCGTCGAGCGTCGTCGTGGCGTACGAATCCGCGAACGCCGGGTAGCGCAGGCTGGGCAGCAGCGTCTCGTACAGCGCCCGGAACACGGCCCGGTACGCCGGATCGCCGTAGACGTCAACCGCGTCCCAGCGCCCGGCCACGTCGGCCCCCGGCGGATCCGAGTAGCCGTGCAGCGCCTCGCCGAAGGCCCACAGGCCGTTCAGGGTCATCAGCCCGTAGGCGGGCGATTCGGAGGTCGTCCCGTCGGGCAGGAACCAGCGCCGCACGAAGTGCCAGAAGGCGCCGGCGCCGGCGCGCACGAGCGCCGGATCGCCCAGGGCCATCCCCACCAACCCCGCGGCGGTGAGGTTGCCGACGCTCTTGTTGTTCAGCGCCGGGTCGGCGAGCAGCAGCGGCGTGCTCTCGCGCAGCAGGTCGCGCTCGATCCGCCGGCGCTCGGGCTCGGTCAGCCGCTCCCGGACCAGGTCGTAGGCGATCGCCACCTGGCGCACGAAGCCCCCCTCCATGCCGGAGCCGGTCGCGCGCCCCGAGTTCCAGTAGCCGGAGTGCAGCTTGCGGTCGGGCCGGTTGGGCGCGATCGTCCACTCGTCCTCGGGCAGGTCGTTGATCCGCTCGGCCACCAGGCGCGGCGGAAGGTCGACCCACTCGCCGTAGCTCGAGTGCACCAGGTACCCGGGGTAGACGGCCGCGAAGCGCAACAGGATCGCGCCGGCGGCGTCGCCGTAGCGCGCCTCCCCGCCGGCGGCGTAGAGCGTCGCCAGCGCCTGCGCCTGTCCGGCCATGTGGGCCACCTTGCGGGCCCGGATCTGGCCGGACCAGCTCGAGTAGAGCGCGAAGCCGCGGAAATCGTAGCGGGAGCCGCCGTGGAAGCGGATCACCTGCTCCCCGCCGGGGCCGCCGTGCCGCGGGGCGCGGAACTCGACGTCCTCGGGGAACCGGTCGCTCGGGTAGCTCGTCGCGCAGGTGGTGCAGACGAGGCGGTCCGGGTCGGCCGCGTCCCAGTGGTAGGCGCCGTGGATCGCGTTGGCGCCGCACGCGGCGCAGTTGGTGAACCCCACGCCGGTGGGGGTCGTGGCCGGGATCATCCCCTCGATGTACGCTGGGCCGCCCGCGAGGGTCGGCGCCACCTGCGCGCGCAGCGCGTCGACCACCCGGCGGGCCCAGCCGTGCCGGGCCAGGTTTTCGCGCGCGCGGGCGAGGTGGGCGGGCGTAGAGATCGTGCGGACGGCCAAGGGGTCAGCCTCCTTCGGGCGGCCGGCGAGCCGCGAGTCGGTGCCGCCGGGCTCAGGCCCCTCGCAGGAGCGAGTCGCCCACCTGGGTGGCTTTGTCGCACGCCTCCTTGACGCTCATCTCCCCCCGGAACGCGGGCAGCAGCTGGTTGGTGATCTCGGCGTACCACTGCGCCCAGTTGAGGTGGAAGCTGAGCGTCCCGGCGTGCTTCATCTGCTCCAGGGAGAGCTTCATCATCGGCGGGGGCGTGCTCAGCCACCCCGCGGGGTCGGCCGCGGACTGCTTGAGGGAGGGCATGTTGATCCGGAACCTGCCCACCAGGTCCTGGGAGTACTTGTCCGCCTGGTAGGCGACGAAGCGGTAGGCCGCCTCCGGATTCTTCGTGTTGTTGGTGACCACCATGGGGTTCTCGTTGGCGGTGATCGCCCGCTTGCCGGTCTTGGGGGCTTTGGGGGTGACGAACATGTCCCACTCGAAGTCCGGCTTGGCCGTCAGGGTCGTCCCCAGCGTGCCCGTCCCGCCCTGGCGGATCCCGATCTTGCCCAGGTTCCACCAGTTCCCGGCGCCCAGGCTGGTGGTGTCGCCGACGGCGGGGTGCACCTTGTGCTTCAGCACCAGGTCGACCAGCCACTGCATCGTCTCGACGGCGCCGGGGGTGTTCAGGGTGGTCTTGGTGCGCTCCTTGTTGACGTAGTCCTCGCCCGCCGAGCGGAGGTAGTTGAGCCAGGCGAACTCGAAGCCGAAGCTCATCTGGAGGCCGTAGGTCTCCCCCGGCTTGGTCAGCTTGACGGCGGCGTCCAGCAGCTGCGTCCAGGTCCAGTTCTCGTTGTCCGGCAGGGGCACCCCGGACTTCTGGAACAGCGACTTGTTGTAGAGGTAGACGGCGTGGGCCTGCCAGAACGGCATCCCGTACTGCTTGCCCTTGCGGACGAAGGTCTCCTCCTGGAGGAACCAGCGATTCAGGTCCACCTTGTCCCGCTTGACGAAGGCGGTGATGTCCTGCAGGTTCCCCTTCTCGGCGAAATCGCTGAACCAGGAACCGCTGGTCTGGGTGGTGTCCGGCCCCGTGCCGGCGGCCAGCGCGGCGAAGAGCGCGTCGCGGGTGGCGATGATCACGCTCTCGGCGGTCAGCTTCGGCCCGTTCACCTTGCTGAACTCCTCGACGACGCGCGTGGTGTACTCCAGACGCTCGCCGGCGGCGAAGTCGTTGCCGAAGATCACCTTGTAC
>DATLLM010000064.1:0-10317 GCA_035537855.1 Chloroflexota bacterium
ATCCTGGAGCGCATCCCCCTGGGCCGCGCCGGCGCCCCCGACGAGATCGCCACGGTGGCCGTCTTCCTGGCCAGCGACGACGCCGCCTACGTCACCGGCCAGTGCCTCTACGTCGACGGCGGCTGGGTCGTCACCTAGCCCCGCCCCCGGGCCGCCCCCTCGGGGGAGCGCCCGGATGTCCCGGGCCGCCCCCGAAGGGGCGGCCCGGGGATCGCCATCGCAACCGCTGCGGCGCGCCCGGCCGGCAGCGATCGGAACGAAGACGCGTGCGCCCGCGCCGGGCGGCGGGCGCGACAGCGCCACCGCTGCGGCGGTGGCCAGGGCGATGAGAGGCAGGGACGCGACGATGAAGACGGGGACGGAGTCCGCGCGCAGCCGCCGGCGGCGGCTGCTGGGACTGGGCGGCGCCGCGCTGGCCGGCGGGGCGGCGCTCGTGGCCTGCGCCGGGCCGGGTGGTGACGCGCCGCAGCCGGGCGCGGCCGGGGCGACGGGCTGCCGGACGACGATCGAGGTCTGGGGCTACGGCATCGGCGGCGACGCGATGAAGAAGCTGGTGGCGGACTACACCGCCAAGCACAACGCCTGCACCATCGTCGCCACCGACCAGGCCGACGACGCCAGCGGCACGGTGCAGGCCAAGCTGACCACGGCGCAGGTGGGCGGGGCGCCGCCGACCCTGACCGGGCTCTCCCCCTCCCGCTTCCGGACCTGGTCGGACGCCGGACTGATCGCGGACGTCGACCAGTACTTCAAGCGCGACCGGCTGAGCAAGGAGGACTTCCCCCCGGCCCTGTGGGCGAGCATGAGCTACGGGGGCAAGGTGCGGGCCCTGCCCTTCCGGGCCAACCCGGACTTCGTGCTGCACTGGATCAAGCCCCACTTCCAGGAGGCGGGACTCGATCCGAACAAGGGGCCGCAGTCGATCGCCGATCTCGACCGCATGATCCCCATGCTGCACCGCGACCGCAACGGCGACCTGGAGCGGATCGGGATGCAGCCCTGGGACTTCTACGGCACCGGGAGCAACACCCTCAACGCCTGGGCCCGGGCGTTCGGCGGCTCCTTCTACGACGAAGCGAAAGACGTGATGACCTTCAACCACCCCAGGGTGCTGCGCGCCGCGGAGTGGTACCTGGAGTGGGCCCGCCGGCTGGACGCCCCGCGCATCCTGTCGGCGGCCAACGCCTTCCTGACCACCAGCCCGACCCTGCCGTTCTTCATCACCCGCAAGTGGAGCATGCACCCCCTGACCCCGTCCGCCCTGAACCTGATCAAGACGGCCGACGCCAGCCTGCTGACGCCGGACATGCTCGGGGCCGGGCCCCTGCCCGGCGAGGCCCCGGGCAAGACCGGCGCGGTGACCATCGGCGGCTGGGGCATCGCCACCGTCGCCGGCGCCAAGGAGCGCGAGGCCGGCTGGGACTTCATGCGCTACTGCGGGGCCGATCCGGAGGGGACGATGACCATCGCCCTGATGAACGGGCTCCCCGGCTGGCTGAAATCGCCCGGCCTGGCCGAGGTGGCGAAGGACCCGCTGCAGAAGCCGTACGTGGAAGCGGTGCAGCGCGCCGAGTTCGCCCAGTTCGGCTACTACGTCCCGGTCGGGGTGAGCTTCGCCCCGCTGGACGAGGCGATCGCCGCGAAGCGCACGGCGCGCGACGCGCTGGACGCCATGCAGCGCGAGGCGGAGGTCCTCTACGAGGACTACAAGGTGCGGTTCAAGACGCAGAGAGGGAGTTGAGCGACCGTGAAACTGGGAGCGATGGGCACGTCCCTGGCCGCCGACCGCAGCCCGGAGGGGATGCAGCCGGAGGTGCTGCTGGCGGCGGCGCACGACCTGGGGCTGCAGGTGGTCTCGATGCGCTCAACCGGCTGGGAGGAGCCCGGTTGGACGGACCGGGTGGGGGCCCTGACCGAGCGCTACGGGCTGGAGCTGGAGCTGGGCTTCAGCGCCAACTACATCGCCAACGGGGCCGACCAGCCGACGGAGCCGTTCGCCGCCTTCGTCGAGCGGGCCTGCAAGCCCCTCGGGGTGACCATCATCGGCACCACCTCGCCGCTGCACGGCGGTCGCTGGCTGAAGGAGCCGCCGCTGGACGAGCAGCTCGACCGGCTGGGGGCGGCGCTGAGCCGGCTGGCGCCGGTGGCCGAGGCGCACGGGGTGAAGCTGGCGATCGAGAATCACGCCGACTACCGGGGTCCGGAGCTGGCCGCCGTGCTCGAGCGGGTGGGGAGCCCGGCGGTGGGGGCCCGCCTGGACACGGCGAATCCCTACGCCGTGATCGAGGAGCCGATGGACGCGGCCCGGGCCCTCGCCCCCTACACCCTGGCGACGCACGTCAAGGACCTGATCGTGGAGTCCGAGCCGGGCAACCGCGGGCTGACCCCCGGCGGGCTGCTCGGGCTGCGCCACTGCGTGCTCGGCGACGGGCACGTCGATCTGCCGGCCATCGTCGATCTGCTGGCCGAGCGGGGGCCGCTCGGCGAGGACCTGTGGCTCGTGCTCGAGGTGGGCAACGCCACCATCGCCCAGAGCGTCGCCTACGCCCGCGAGGCGTTCGCCGCCCACCTCGGCGCCGCCCAGCCGGCCGGGGCGGCCGCGCGGTGACGTACCGGGTAGGGATCATCGGCTGCGGCGGGATCAGCAACTCCCACCTGCGCGGCTACCGCGAGATTTCGGCGATCGAGGTGGTCGGCGGGGCGGACGTCTCCGCCGAGGTGCGCCGCGACCGGGAGTCGCGCGGGGACGAGCTGGGCATCCCCCGGATGTACGCCACCGCCGCGGAGCTACTGGAGCGGGAGCGGCCGGACATCGTCTCCATCTGCACCTGGCCCGGCCTGCGCCCGGAGCTGACCGAGCTGGCCTGCGCCGCCGGGGTGAAGGCCATCCTGGCGGAGAAGCCGATGGCGGTCGACCTGGCCGGCTGCGACCGGATGCTCGCCGCCGCCGAGCGCTCCGGCACGCTGCTCGTCGTCGGCCACCAGCGCCGCTACCGCGACCGCTACCGCAAAGCCCGGGAGCTGATCGACGCGGGGGCCATCGGCGAGATCGTGGAGATCGCCGGCTTCGGCAGCGCCGATCTGCTCAGCAGCGCGACCCACACCGTCGACCTGAACCGCTTCCTGCTCAAGGACGACGCGGCCGCCTGGGTGATCGGGCAGATCGACACCCGGCGCCAGGACCGGCGCAACGCCCGCACCGGCTACCAGCAGTGGGAGGAGACGGGGATGCGCTACGGCCACCACGTGGAGACGGGCGCCTTCGCCCTGATCCAGTTCCGGGGCGGCGCCCGGGCCACGGTGGAGAGCGGCATCCTGCAGCGCGCCGGCAAGGGCGGCTGGCCGATGACCGTCTACGGCACCGAAGGCATGCTGGAGGTGGGGCCGGACCGGCCGGAAGCCGGCGCCCCCCTGCTGCGCGTGCTCGGCCGGGGGCAGGCCACCTGGGAGGCGCGGGCGGCCGAGAGCACCTCCGGCTTCAAGGAGGAGGCCGAGGCGATGCTGGACGTCCTCGAGCACGGCGGCGAGCACCCCCTGAACGGCCGCGCCGCGCGCGAGGTGCACGAGATCCTGATCGCCATCTTCGAGTCCGCCCGCCGCCGGGCGCGGATCGACCTGCCCCTGGCGGAGCGGGGGCACCCGCTGGAGGCGCTGGTCGCCGCCGGGGAGACGGGACTGACCGCGGCCGCGCCGCCGCCGTCGCCGGCGCCCGCACTCGCGGGCGAGGGAGGGAGCCACCGATGAGCAACCGCTACCGGGTAGGCATCATCGCCTGCGGGAACATCGCCCAGCTGCACCTGCGCTCCTACCGGGCGATCCCGGCGATGGACGTGGTCGGCGGGGCGGACGTCTCCGCCGAGACCCGGGCCCGCTGGGAGCGTGAGCTGGAGGTGCCCCGGATGTACGCCACCGCCGCAGAGCTGCTGGAGCGGGAGCGACCGGACATCGTCTCCGTCTGCACCTGGCCGCCGCTGCGCCCGGAGATGGTGGAGCTGGCCTGCGCCGCCGGGGTGAAAGCGATCGTGGCCGAGAAGCCGATGGCGGTCGACCTGGCCGGCTGCGACCGGATGATCGCCGCCGCCGAGCGCTCCGGCACGGTGCTGATCGTGCACCACCAGCGCCGCTTCCGCTCGCGCTTCGTCAAGACCCGCGAGCTGATCGACGCGGGAGCCATCGGGGACGTGGTGCAGATCAGCGTCTACAACGGCGGCGATCTCCTGACCAGCTCGAGCCACATGGTGGACGTGATGCGCTACCTGCTGCACGACGCCCCGGCGGAGTGGGTCATCGGGCAGATCGACCGGCGCGACCCGGGCTTCTCCAACCGGCCGGTGGGGCTACAGCAGTGGGAGGAGACCCACACCCGCTACGGCCACCACGTGGAGACCGGGGCGATCGGGATCGTCCAGTTCGAGGGCGGCGCCCGGGGGCAGATCGAGTGCGGCATCGTCAGTCGCCCCCGGCCGGGGTACAGCGCCACGGTCTACGGCACGGACGGGGTCATCGAGACCTCGGGCGACCGTCCGGAGCCGGGCGAGCCCTGGCTGCGGGCGCGGCTCAAGGGGGACCGGGACTGGACCTTCCCGGAGGCGCCGCCGAACGAGGCCACCCAGGCCGCGTTCGAGGCCCTCCTGGACGTCCTCCAAGAGGGCGGCACCCACCCCCTGGACATGCGCTCGGCCCGCCAGGTGCACGAGATCCTGATGGCGGTCTACGAGTCCTCCCGGCGCCGGGCGCGGATCGACCTGCCCCTGACGGCCAGCGCCAGCCCGCTCGAGGAGATGATCGCCGCCGGCGCGATTTAGCCCTCCCCCGGCGGAGCCTTGTCCCAGCGGGCGGGCGTCCCGCGCACGGAGGGCGCGCCGCCGTTCGGGCCGCTTCTTCGCCCTCCCCCGGCGGAGCCTTGTCCCAGCGGAAGGGCATCCCGTAGGCGGAGCGTGTCCGGGTGTTCGGGCCGCTTCTTCGCCCCCCCGGCGGAGCCTTGTCCCGGCGTTCGGGCCGCTTCTCCGCCCTCCCCCGCGGACCCGCGTCCCGGCGGGAGGGCGTGCCGCCGGTCGGTTCGCGGTCCGGGCCTAGCGCAGCACCTCGTCCAGGCGCTGCTGCATCCGCGTCTGCAGGTCGTCCAGCATCGCCTTGACCCCGGTCTGCCCGGCGATGACGGCGGTGATCCCCTTGCCGTACTCGGCGTCGATCTCGCCCTGGATGGGGGTGACGTAGTTTCCGGCGGTGCGGTCGGCTCTGGCCGGCATCTCCAGGAAGAAGCGCAGGTCCGGCACGGCGTCGAACTTGCCCTCCTTGAGGAACTGGCGCGATCCGTTCAGCCAGCCGATGGTGTCGAACATGATCTGGCCGGCCGCGGTCGAGGTGAAGAACTCCAGCAGGCGCCAGGCGTGGTCGGCCTGCTTCGTCTCGGTGGGGATGGCCCCGCTCCAGCCCTGGGCGAGGTACACCTTCTCCCGCTTGGGGTTGGGCCACCAGGTGTAGCCCATCCGCGCCGGCTTCTCCGGCAGGGCACGCAGCTCGCCCGGCTGGTAGTAGCCGGTGAGCTGCATGCTCTGACTGCCGACGACGATCCCGCTCGCCGGCGCCGTCCACATGGGGTACTGCTTGCGGAACTCGGCGATCTGGGGCCCGCGCCCCTGGCGGTAGAAGGAGGCGACGAACTCGTTGGCCTCGACGGCGGTGGGGTGGTTCAGCTGCAGCTTCAGGCTGTCCGGGTCCCACCAGGGGGCGCCCCACTCGTAGGCCCAGAAGCCGTAGTTGCCCCCCGCGGCGTCGCGCGGGTCGAGCCCCAGGCGGGCGACGCCGCCGCCGTCGACGCGGGTCAGTCGCTCGTGCGCCTTGAGCAGATCGTCGGGGGTCGCCGGGGGCTGCGCCGGGTCGAGCCCGACTTCCTGGTAGTGGGCGGCGTTGAAGGACAGCGCGTAGCCGCCGAAGTGCTCGAAGGCGGGGATGCCGTAGAGCCGGCCCTTCCAGGAGAGCAGCTTCAGCTGGGGCTCGGCGTAGTGCTCGCGCTTGACCGCCGGGCTGGACTTGAGCAGGTCCTCCAGCGGGCGCCAGGTGCTCTTCATCGCCAGCGGGATCAGCAGCCCGGGGCTCTGGGAGACCAGGTCCGGCGCCGCCCCGGCGGCGATGCTGCTGATGATCTTCTCCGCCCCGGCGGCGCCGGCGGTCATCTCCACCGTCACCCCGGGATTGCGGGCCTGAAAGGCGTCGAGCGTCTGCTGCTGCCCGGCCGCCTGGTGCTGCGCCCCCCAGTTGGTGAAGAAGACGATCTTCGCCGGCGCCAGCGCGCTGCGCGCCCCGCCGCCGGCACCCGCCTCTGGCCCGCGCTGCGCCGTGCTGCACGCCCCGACCAGCGGCGCCAGCGCCACCCCACCGCTCAGCCGTCCCAGCCGCCGGCGGGTCACGCCCGCCTCGCCCCGCAACGCCCCGACCGCGCCCCGCTCCATACCTGACGCCCCCATCTTGCCGTTCTCTCTGCGCTGCTACCCTGCGTCCCACGCGCGCCCGCCGGCGCGACCGGGCGGTACCGCGGTCGCCGGCCGTCCGCACCATGGTACCGGCGCCGGCCCTGAGCGTACGGCCGGCCGGTCAGCGGCCGGTTAGCAGAAGCGCGCGGGGGAGGCCGGCCCGATGGAGAGATCGGTGCGCCCGGCGAGAATCAGGTCGGCGACGGCCCGGCCCATGGCGGGGGCGAGCAGGACCCCCTTCGGCCCGCCGCCGGTGGCGACGTAGGCGTTGTCCCAGCCGGGGACGGGGCCGATCAGGGGCAGCCCGTCCGGGGTGACCGGGCGCAGGCAGGCGGTCTGCCGCTCCAGGGTGGCGCCGGCGAGCGACGGCATCAGCTCGACGGCCGCCGCCAGCAGCGCGCGGCGGGCGGATTCGGAGGGCGCGGCGTCGAAGCCGCGCGCCTCGGAGGTCGTCCCGGCCCAGATCTGGCCACCGGGACGGACGAAGAGGGAGACGGCCGGGGCGACGACGTCGAAAGGCAGCGGCGGGCCGGGGACGTCCAGGCGCAGGATCTCCCCCTTCAGGGGCTCGACCGGCAGGGGCGCGCCGAGCCAGCCGGCGGCGCCCTGCGACCAGGGCCCGAGGGCGAAGACGGCGGCGGCGCAGGGCAGCACGTCCGGGCCGCAGCGGACGGCGCCGACGCGCCGGCCGTCCCCCTCGACGCCGCTGACCGCGCCGGCGTGCAGGCGGGCCCCGTTGCGCTGCGCGGCGGCGGCGAGGGCCAGGGTGAGGCGGTGGCTGTCCAGGACGCCGTTGCCGCGGGTGAGCAGGGCGCCGGCGCCGGGGGCGGTCAGGCGCGGCTCGAGGGCGGTGAGCGCGGCGGGGTCGAGCCAGGTGGCGCCGAATCCCTCGGCCGCCCCGAACGCCTCGCCCTGGGCGAGCAGGGCCGGCACGGCGGCGGCGTCCGGGGCGAGCAGGGCCATGGCGATCCGGCTGGGGGCGAAGTCGATGCCGCTCCGGCGCTGCACCTCGGGCCAGAGGCCCAGGTGCAGGCGGAAGGACTCCATCGCCAGGGCGGAGAGGGGCGCGGGGATGCCGTGGAGGGGGTTGATGCCCCCGGCCGACCAGGCCGAGGCCTGGGCGCCGACGCCCGCCCGCTCGACGAGGGTCACCGGGACGCCGGCCGCGCTCAGGTAGTAGGCGACGGCGCAGCCGGCGACGCCGCCGCCGGCGACCACGACCCGTCCGGCTTCGCTCACGCGGGCAGCGTACCCTATCCTGTGCCCGACCGAGTGCACCCGGGAGGCGTGACCGGAGATGGTTGAACGAATCGAGGCGGACGTGGTGGTGGTGGGGGCGGGCGCGTCCGGGGCGAGCGTCGCCTTCCACCTCGCGGCCCGCGGGCGGAAGGTCGTCCTGGTGGAGCGGTTCACCGAGGGCTCGCAGACGTCCCCCCGGGCGGCCGGCCTGACCCAGCAGATCCGGCAGACCGAGCTGCTGACCCGGATCTCCGTCCGCTCCTGCCAGAAGATCGTGGGCTTCACCGCCGAGACGGGCGAGCCGATGACCTGCTTCGTCTCCGGCAGCGTCAAGCTGGCCCGCCGGCCGGAGCACGTGACCCAGCTCGCCGCGGAGGTGGCGCGGGCCGCGCGCTTCGGGGTGAACCTGCGCTCGATCGAGCCGTCTGCGCTGCCCGGCCTGAGCCCCTTCATCTCCCCCCGGGGCGTCCTGGCGGCGACCCACAACCCGGACGACCTGTACCTCGAGCCGGTGCAGATCCCGGTGGGGTACGCCCACGGCGCCGTCGCCCGGGGCGCCCGCCTGCTCGTGAATCGGCCGGTGCGCCGGCTCCTGCTCGACGGCGGGCGCGCCGCCGGGGTGGCGCTCGACGGGGTCGAGATTCGGGCCCCGGCGGTGGTCGACGCGGCGGGGGCCTGGTCACGCGCCGTCGCCGCCGGGGCGGGGGTGCGCCCGGCGATCGTGCCCACCCGCCACCAGCTGTTGATCTCCGAGCCCCTGGACGGCGTGCGGCCCGAGCAGCCCATCGCCCGCGTCGTCGACGCCAACGTCTACGTCCGTCCCGACAGCGGCGGGCTGCTCCTCGGCGGCTACGAGCCGGACCCGGTGCAGTACGGCGACGACCGCCTGCCCGACGATCTGCAGATCAAGGACCTGGAGCTCGAGCTGGGCGTGCTGCGCCGGCTGGCGGACAGCGTGCGCGAGCAGTTCCCGGTCTTCCAGGACGTCTTCGCCCGGGGGGCCATCCGGATCCACCGCGGCGGGCTGCCCACGATGACCCCGGACGCCCGCTTCCTCCTCGGCCCCACCGGGGCCCTCCCCGGGCTGTTCATCGCCACCGGCTGCAACGTCGGCGGACTCTCCACCGCGCCGGCCCTCGGCGAGGCCCTGGCCGAGCTGATCGACACCGGGAGCGCGTCCATCGGCGACCTCTCGCCCCTCGATCCGGACCGCTTCGGCGCGATCGACCCCGAGACCCTGTTCGCGGCCACCCACCGCGAGTACGCCTACCAGTACTGGGCGGAGAAGCCCTCAGCCGCCGGCGGGTAGCCCGCCGGACTCCTCCGGGAGCCCGGTCAGGCGCCGCACGGGCGACCACCACAGCCAGAGGACGGAGAACAGCCCCCCGGCGACGCCGGCGAGGACGGCGGCGCCGACGCCGAAGCGCTCGCCGATGGCCGCGCCGGCGAGGGTTCCGGCGGCGGCGGCGGCCGCGTCGACCACGGACTGGCCGGCCCGGACGCGCCCCCGCAGGGGCGGCGGGGTGACCGCCTGCTCGACGCTCCTGCGGTTGACGAAGTAGACCCCGTTCACCGCCAGCTGGAGGAACTCGGCGGCGAAGACCAGGGGCGCGCCGAACGCCGGGAGGAAGACGGCCAGACCGAGCAGGAGCCCGCCGAGGCCGAACAGCAGGTGGGCGCCGACGAGGGTGCGTCCGAGCCCCAGGCGGCGGGAGACGGCCGGGGCGATCGCCGAGCCGATGAGGATGCCGGCGCCGCCGCCGAAGCCGAAGATGACCCCGACGGCGGCGGGGGAGAGCCCCAGCTGGCGGTAGAGGTAGAGCAGGTAGACGGCCATGATGACGTTGTAGAAGAAGACGGCGCAGATCATCGTCGCCAGGAACGCGCGCAGCAGCGGCTGGCCGGTGAGGGTGGCCAGCCCTTCGCGCAGCTCAGCGAGCAGGGGGCGGCGCCCCGCCCGCGGCGGCGGCGGCGGCTCGGGCGCCCGGATGAGCGCGACGCAGAGCGCCGGGGCCAGGTAGGAGACGGCGTCGGCCGCGATCGCCAGCGGGGCCCCGGCGCGCTGCACGAGCAGGCCGGCCAGACCGGGCCCCGCGACCTCGGCCAGGGCGTCCCCCGCGGCGAGGGCGCTGTTCGCCGTCACCAGGCGCTCGCGGGGGACGAGCGAGGGGAGGTAGGCGACCGCGGCCGTGCGGGCGAAGACGGCGAGCAGGGCCATCGCCAGCTGCACGGCGAAGAGCAGCTCGATGCGCAACTGGCCTATCAGGGCCGCCGCGGGGACGGTCAGCAGGACGAGCGCGCGGCCGGCGTTGGCCCAGATGAGCACCGGGCGCCGGCGCAGCCGGTCGATCCACACCCCGGCGACCAGACCGAGGAGGATCGGGGGGAGATATCCGGTGGCGTAGAGGGCGCCCATCTGCCCCGGACCGGCGTCCAGCAGCAGGGCGGCGGTCAGGGGCAGGGCGAGCGGGGTGACGCGGGAGCCGAGGTCGGAGACCAGGTCGCCGAACCACAGCTTGAGGAAATCCGGGTGGCGCCAGAGGGCGCCGCGGTCGGCCGCGGCGCCCTCCAGGTGGCGGCGCAGGCGGGCGAGGCGGGTCGACCG
>DATLLM010000065.1:0-4411 GCA_035537855.1 Chloroflexota bacterium
ATACCGGTGTCGCCGGCTTCTCCGAGGTCGGCTTCGGCGTCTCCGGTGCCTCCTCGCGGCAGGCCGGCGTCGTCGGAACCTCGGACGGCGGCCCCGGCGTCCTGGGCGGGTCCACCGGCGGGGTCGGCGTCGTCGGCAACAGCGGCACCGCCGTCGGCGGCTACTTCTCCAGCGAGCGCCTGGCCCAGGTCCACCTGGAGCCCCACCGCGACCCGCTGGGCTCCCCCAACGGGACGATCCCCGGACGCGCCGGCGACCTCATCGTCCTGCGGACCCGGCGGGAGTCGGATCTGGTGACGCTGTGGTTCTGCCGCCGCTCGGGAAACGAGACCACGGCCGCGTGGGTGCAGATCGTCTGAGCTGTGGGACGGCGAGACCCTGGCGTAAGCGCCCACGGGTAGAAGAGCGCCCATCGCGGCGGGGGGCGGCGCGTTACGTCCAGTCTGGACGCACCAGCGGCGTGGACGGGCTGTGCCGGGCCGCCGGTGAAGGCGGTCGACGGCGTACCGCCCGCCTTCACCCCCGTGCACGCCTACCTCCTGTCTATCGATAACTATTCATTGACAAACGATAAATTCCGATGGTAGAGTCGGCGCTGTCCACCAACCACGTGAGGTGCCACCGATGACGCGCGGCTCGATCCTCTTCCTGCGGGCGGTCATCCTGCTCGTCGGCGTCGGCGTGCTGGCCGGCTTGCTCTGGGAGCCCCAGGTCGAGGGCCGGAACGTGAACGCCGACTTCGTGACCATCTACTTCCGCGATCCGTTCCTCGCCTACGTGTACGTGGGGTCGCTCCCGTTCTTCTTCGGGCTGTATCAGGCGTTCAAGCTGCTGGGCTACATGGGCGAGGGCCAGGCCTTCTCGCCCGCCGCCGTCACGGCCCTGCGGCGCATCAAGTACTGTGCCCTGGCCGTCATCGGGTTCATCGTCGGCGCCGAGGCCTACATTTTCCTTGGGGTCAGCGACGACCGCGCCGGCGGGGTCGCGATGGGCCTCTTCGCGGGCCTCGTCTGCGTCGCGACCGCGACGGCCGCCGCGGTGCTCGAACGCGTCCTCCAGAGCGCCGTCGACCTCAAGGCAGACAACGACCTCACGGTCTGAGGGCGCATCCGTGGCGACGATCGTCACCCTCGACGTGATGCTGGCCAAACGGAAGATGAGCCTCACCGAGCTCGCCGAGCGCGTCGGCATCACCCTGGCCAACCTCTCCATCCTGAAGAACGGCCGGGCCAGAGCCATCCGCTTCTCGACCCTGGAGGGGATCTGCCGGGCCCTGGACTGCCAGCCCGGCGACCTCCTCGCGTACCGGCCCGACGACACCCCGCGGCCGGCCCCGGCGCTCGCGCCGGCCGACGCCGTGCCGTCGCCCGTGTGAGCGACGGCGCCGGCGCCGTGGTCAGGCCGGGCCGCGCGCAGCAGCGCGGCCGTGCTCCCGGTGGCAGGGGCGGGCCGTCGCGCGGCACCCTCCCCTGGCCGACCGGCGGGGTGGTCGCACCCGGCGCCGAGTGGGATTGGGAGCCACCGATGAGTCGACCCGCCGACGCCGACGCCGGCGCCGAGCCGGCCCGCCGGGCCGAGACCTACACCCACGGCTACGACGCGCGGTGGATCGACTTCATCGGCCGGCGCCGCGCCGCGGAGGACCTGGCCTTCCTGCTGCCGCATCTGCGGCCGGGGCTGCGCGTCCTGGACTGCGGCTGCGGACCCGGCAGCCTCACCGCGGACGTGGCCGCCCTCGTCGCGCCGGGCGAGGTCGTCGGCCTCGACCAGGACCCCGGCCAGGTCGACCTGGCCCGGCGCCGGGCCGCCGGGCGGGGGCTGACCAACGCCCGCTTCCAGTCGGGCTCGCTCTACGCCCTGCCCTTCCCCGACGCCTCGTTCGACGCGGCCTACGCCCACACCGTCGTCCAGCACCTGCGCGAGCCGCTGCGGGCGCTGCGCGAGGTGCGGCGCGTGCTCAAGCCGGGCGGCTGGCTCGGCCTGCGCGACGACGACTGGGCCTCCTGCCTGTGGGAGCCGCGCGACCCGCTGCTCGACCGGGCGGTCGCGCTGTGGCTGCGGGTCTGGCAGCACGACGGGGGCGATCCGTACTACGCCCGCCACCAGCGGCGCCTGCTGCGCGAGGCCGGCTTCGGGCGCAGCGCGGGCGCCGCCACCGCGAGCAGTTTCGGCACGCCGGAGCGCACGCGCCAGGTGGCCGAGATCCTGATCGTCCTGTTCGAGCACCCGGCGTTCGTGCGCACCGTGGTCGAGCAGGGCTGGGCGGACGGGGCGGCCCTGGCGGCGATGCACGCGGCCCTGCGCACCTGGGGGGCGCACCCGGACGCCTACTACGCCATCCTGTACCCCGAGGCCATCGGCTGGGTCGACGCGGGCGGGGCGCCCGCGCCCGCGCCCTGAGCCCGGCGGCGCGGGGCCACACCGGCGGCGCTTCGGTCGTGGCCGCCCCGCGCACGCGCGCCGTTCCCAGATCAGCGAACGGCCCTGATTCGGCGGACGATCATCGCCGCCTGTGGACCGCCCCCCGGACAAATCGAATCGCGCCTTGGGTTGCTTCAGGAGGCCGGAGGCGCCGGCCGGGGCCGCTGGCGGGCCGGCCACGGCGGTGGCCGGTTGCGCCCCACCGGCGCCGGGACTAGGCTGCGCGGTGGCAGCCGGCGCGGCTGCGAGCGGGCGCGCAACGAGGGGGGCACCATGTTCGCGACGGTACGGGAGGTGACCTACGATCCGGAGCAGCTGCGCCGGGGGCAGGCGCCGCTGGAGGAGTTCGCCGCCCTGCGGGCCCGGCAGCCGGGCTACGCCGGCAGCCTGACGGTCGACGCCGGGGGCGGCCGCACGTTCACGCTCACCCTGTGGGAGTCGGAAGCGCAGGCCGAGGCCGCCCTCGCGGTGCTGGACCCGGAGGCGCAGCGGCTGATGGGCCCCCTCTGGTCCGCCCCCATGCGGGTCCTCGGGCGCGGCGCCGTCCTGCGCAGCGACCTCGTCAAGTCCTGAGACGCGCCGGAGGTAACCGAACGACGCCTCTGGTGCGTTCACCGGAGGGCGGCCCCGGCCGGCGGGCGGCGGGCGCCCCCACCACGCTGGTCGGGCCCGCGAGACGAGAGGAAGGGGCCGCGATGGAGACAGGTGAGGTACTGGGCGGGTGCTTCTGCGGGGAGATCCGCTTCCGCGCCCGGGCGCGGCCGATCTCCCAGGCCACCTGTCATTGCGCGAGCTGCCGGCGGGCGGCGGGCGCCCAGGCCGTCGCCTGGGTGACGTTCCCAGCGGGCAGCTTCACCGTCGAACAGGGGGAGCCGGGCGGCTACCACGCGCCGAACGGAGCGGTCTGGTCGTTCTGCCCACGCTGTGGCACGACCCTCACCTACCAGCACGACCACCGGCCGGGGGAGGTCGACGTGACGACCGGCAGTCTGGACGATCCAGAGGCCTTCCCCCCGACGCGGGACGTGAACCTGGACGAGAAGGTGTCCTGGGTCCAGGCCCTGCCGCGCGCCCCTCAACTTGAGGAATAGCCGAACGTCAGGTTCGGCAACGACGCCCGGTGAACGTCACAGAAGACGCCGGGGATCACGTCTGTGTGTGGCGTGGATGCGACGTCGGGACGCGCGAGACGCCGGCCCCGCTGCCACGGTAGGCTGTGTCCGCGCATGCGCGCTTCGTCGGCGGGGGCGGCCAGCGTCTTCGCGCGGGCCGCCGGTAGCTACAACCGGGTCGGCCCGCGCCACTTCACCGCCTTCGCGCGCCGCCTCGTCGCCTACACGGGCGTGCGGGCCGGTGACCGGGTCCTCGACGTCGGGGCGGGCACCGGCGAGGCGCTCCTGGCGGCCACCGCGCGGAGTGGCCCGCGGGGGTGGGCGGTCGGCGTCGACCTCGCCCCCGCGATGTTGGCCCGCGCCGCCGCGGCCCTCCGCGCCCGGGGCCACGCCGGCGCCCGGTTGTGCGTGATGGACGCCGAACGCCTGGCGCTCGGCGGGGGCGCCTTCGACGTCGTCCTGTGCGCCTTCGCCCTGTCCTCGATCCCCCGTCCGGAGCAGGCCCTGCGGGAAATCCGGCGCGTCCTGCGGCCCGGCGGGCGCGTCGGCGTCGTGGACACGGCGGCCTGGTACTTCCAGCAGGATCCGCGGTGGCGCTGGCACGCGGAGGCGCTGCGCGCCGCCGGGGTGCTCCCCGCGGCCGGCGCCCCCGCGGCCGACGACCGCGCGACGCTGGCGGGGACGCTGCGGCGGGCGGGCTTCACCGCGGTCCGGGCGACCGAGACGGCCGTCGATCTCCCCTTCCGGGACGCGGACGAGTGGTGGCGGTGGAGCTGGTCGCACGGCTCCCGGCGCCTCTTCGAGGCGGTGCCGCCCGGCCAGCTGGCGGGGCTCAAGGCGGAGCTCGTCCGGGGCCTCCAAGGGTGCCGCGGGGCCGA
>DATLLM010000066.1:0-4635 GCA_035537855.1 Chloroflexota bacterium
CTCCCGCAGCGTCCTCGCGTTCGGCGGCCTCTGCCTGCTCTGCCTCGTCGTCGGCGCCGTCTACCTGCTGCGCGTCGCCGGGCGCAGCGCCGCTCCCGGCCCCCTGGCCGCGCCGCCCCCGATGACGCTGGAAGCGGTCCGCGCTCAGCCCAACGCCCTGCTGCGCAGCACCCTCCAGGACGGCACGTTCGGCAAGCTCGTCCTCGCCCCGCTCGATCAGCCGCAGCGCGGACGCTTCGTCGGCGGCCTGGACTGCGAGCGCGTCTACTTCGCCGCCGGGCGCGGCATCTGCCTCCAGGCCGACCGGGGCGTCATCACCACCTACAACGCCGTCCTCTTCGACGATCAGCTGCGTACGACCCGGTCCTTCCCCCTCACCGGGATCCCCAGCCGGGCCCGCGTCTCGCCGGACGGGCGCTTCGCCGCCATGACCGTCTTCGTCACCGGCCACTCCTACGCCGACGGCACCTTCTCCACCCACACCACCATCGTGGACAGCACCAGCGGCGACGAGCTGGCCGATATGGAATCTTTCGCCGTCTACCGCGACGGCGAGCGCATCCAGTCCCCGGACTTCAACTTCTGGGGGGTCACCTTCGCCCGGGACAGCAACAAGATCTACGCCACCCTCGGCACCGCCGGGAAGACGTACCTCGTTGAGGGGAACGTCCGCGAGCGCCGCTTCGACGTCCTGCGGGACACCGTGGAGTGCCCCTCGCTCTCCCCGGACAACACCCGCATCGCGTTCAAGAAGCTCGTCGCCGCCGGCGCCCGTCCGGTGTGGAAGGTGGCCGTCCTCGACCTCCGCACGATGACGGAGACCGTCCTGCCCCAGGAGACGCACAGCGTGGACGACCAGATCGAGTGGCTGGACGACGCCACCGTCGTCTACGGCCTGCCGGCGGACACGCCGACCGCATCCGCGCGCACGGACGTCTGGGCGCTCCCGATCGACGGCAGCGCCGCCCCCCGCCTGCTGATCGAGGGCGGCTGGTCGCCGGTCGTCTCCCGCGGCTGACCCCTGCCCCGCCGGCCCCTCGCCGGCCCGCCGCCGGCCCGCCGCCGGCCCGCCGCCGGGGGCTCAGCCCCCGGAGACGGCGGCGATGATCCGCACCTCGGAGCCGGCCGCCACCGGCGTCTCCAGTCCCGCCCGCTCCTGGTCGACGTACACCATCAGGTGGCGCCGGATCTGCGGCCCGGCGTCCAGCAGCCGGTTGCGCATCCCCGGGTAGGTCGCGTCCAGGCGGTCGATCACCGCCCCGACGGACGGCGCCTGCACCTCCAGCCGCCGCGGCGCCCCGGGGAACAGCTCAACCAGCGTGCGCGGCAAGACGACGTCCGCCATGGTGCCTCCGCTCCTCTCCGGCCCGGCGGCTCACTTGTCCACCGTCGCCGCCGTCAGACTCAGGATCGGCGGCAGGTACGGCGCCACCGTCCGCCAGGTCTCGCCCTCGTCCGGGCTCGCGAACAACCGGCCGCTGAACGTGGCCAGATAGACGCCGGCGGGCTCCAGGCCGTCCGAGGCCAGCCCCCGGCGCAGCACCCGGGTGTGCACCGGCCCTGCGGGCAGGCCCCGGTCGAGGCGCTCCCAGCGCCCCCCGGCGTCGCGCGTGCGCCACACCGCGAGGCGTCCGCCACCCGGAGCGTCGTCCCGCGGGACGACGTACGCCGTCTCCCGGTCGCGGGGGTGCAGCGCCACCGGGAAGCCGTGGCGGCAGGGCAGCCCGGCGCTGACGTCCTCCCAGGAGGCGCCGCCGTCGTCGCTGCGGTAGACCCCGTGGCGCGATTGCTGGTACAGGCGATCGGCCGCTCCGCCCGGGGCCAGGGCCAGCCCGAGCACGGCCGGCCCCCCGGCGTCCGGCAGGCGCTCCCAGGAGTCCCCCCCGTCCCCCGAGCGGTACACCCCGCCGGCGCCGACGGCCACCCACAGGCGGCGCGGATCGGTCGGGTGCACCAGGATGGCGTGCAGGGGCAGCCCCGCTTTCGTCGGCTGCCAGGTGGGACGGGAGGGGTGGGCCCGCAGCGCCGGGAGGTGCTCCCAGGTGGCCCCCTCGTCCCGGCTGCGGAACAGCCCGGCGGGGTCGACTCCGGCGTAGAGGGTCTCTCCGCCGGGAGCGAGCGCCAGACTCCACGCGTCCGCCACCGCCGGCCCCGCGTCCCCGTAGGTCAGGCCGGCGCTGGAGTGCTCCCAGGTCGCCCCCAGGTCGTCGCTCCACCACACGGCCGGGCCGTACCAGTTGCTGCTCCCGGCGGCGTAGATCCGCCCCACCGGCGCGGCCCCCGCCGGCGGCCGGTAGCAGACGTCGTTGAAGGCCCACGTCCCGCTCGTCAGGGGGCCCCGCAGGCGCCAGGCCTCGCGCCCGCCGTCGCTCTCGGCGACGAAGACCCCCTTGCGCGTCCCGATCAGCAGCAGGACGCGCATCAGCCGGCCGTCCGGCGCCCGGCGCCGGTCATTGCAGCACGGCCACCTCAACCGACGTGATCGGCGGCAGATAGTCCGCGATCAGCGACCAGGAGTCGCCCTCGTCCCGGCTGCCGAACAGCTGGCCGGTGTTCGTCCCGAAGTAGACCCCCACCGGGTCGCAGGCGTCCAGCGCGAACCCCTCGCGCAGCACGCCCATGAAGGCGTGATCCTGAGGCAGCCCGGCGTCCAGGCGCTCCCAGCTGTCCCCCGCGTCGGCGCTGCGCCAGACCGCCGCCTTCCCCTCGGGCATGAAGCGCCCGTTGCCGTCCAGCGGCACCACGTACACTCGCTTCGAGTCCCGGGGATGGACGCCCATCGGGAAGCCGAAGTCGCTCGGCAGTCCGGCGCTGATCTCCTGCCAGCTGGTCCCGCCGTCCCCGCTGCGGTAGACCCCGAAGTGGTTCTGCTGGTAGAGCGTCTCCACCCCGTCCGCCGGCCGGATCAGCTTGTGCACGCAGCCGGCGACCTCGTTGGCGGTGTTCGCCTCGTCGAAGTTGCGCGTGTTGAGGTTCTTCGGCGCCCAGCTCGCCCCGCCGTCCGCGGTGTAGAACGTGCCGGCCGCGGACGTCCCCACCCACATCCGCTGCGCGTCCGCCGGATCGGCCACGATCGAGTGCAGGCACAACCCGCCGTTCCCCGGCATCCACCCCGCGCTGGACGGATGGTCGCGCAGCCCCCGGACGTGCTCCCAGGTCTCGCCCCCGTCCGCGCTGCGGAACAGGCCGACCGGCTCGGCCCCGGCGTAGATCGCGCCGTTGGCCTCGGTCACGTGCCAGATCTTCAGCAGCTCGGGCCCGCCCTCGCCGTAGCCCAGTCCGGCGTCCGAGAAGGTCCACGTCGCCCCCAGGTCCGTGCTGCGCCAGACCCCGGCGCTCCACCACTCGCCCATCCCCGCCGTCGCCGCGAAGAGGTCGCCCGTCCGGGGATCGACGTTGACGTGCTGGGTCGGGCGGTTCTCGCAGAACGGCCCCTCGACCCGCCACGCCTCCCGCCTCGGGTCGCCGCGCAGAACGAACGCCCCCTTCTTGGTTCCGACCAGGATCAACACCTTCGATTCGAGCTGAGTCATCCGGATCCGTCCTTTGCCTTACGTTAGAACACCTGTTCGTGCGAGTCAACCACTCTGTCAACGGCCGGTGCGCGCGCGTGTTGCGGCTACCGCCACCGTTCTACAGCCGCGGCCGCCGCCTTCACAGCATCTTCACCCCGGCGCGGTAGGCTCTCTTGCTGCCATGACCGCGCCGCCGCTCCCCCCGCCGGCCCCGGGCGCCCGCCCCGGCGCCCTCGAGATCCTGGTCGTCGAGGACGACCGCAAGACGGCCGACCTGGTGCGCCTCTACCTCGAGCGCGAGGGGTACCGGGTGCGTCTGGCTGCTGACGGCCAGACCGCGCTCGACCTCGCCCGGCGCTCCCCGCCGGCCCTCGTCGTCCTCGACCTGATGCTCCCCCGGGTGGACGGCCTCGACGTCTGCTTCCGGCTGCGCGCCGCCTCCGGCGTGCCCATCATCGTGCTCACCGCCCGCAGCGCCGAGGAGGACCGCCTCCTGGGACTCGACCTCGGCGCGGACGACTACGTGACCAAGCCCTTCTCCCCCCGCGAGCTCGTCGCCCGGATCAGGGCCGTACTGCGCCGCGCCGCCGGCCCCGCCGCCGGAGCCGAGGACGTCCTGCGCCTCGGCGACGCCGCCGTCGACTTCCGGCGCTACGAGGCCACCCGGGCCGGCCGGGCGGTGCACCTCACGGCGACCGAGTTCCGCCTCCTGCGCGTCCTCTCCGCGACCCCGGGACGGGCCTTCAGCCGCGCCGAGCTCGTCCAGCACGCCCTGGGGATGGATTACGATGGCCTGGAGCGCACGGTCGACGTCCACGTCATGAATCTGCGCAAGAAGCTGGAGGCCGACCCTCGCCGGCCGGTGCACCTCGTCACCGTCCTGGGAGTCGGCTACAAGTTGATCGAGGAGCCACATGTCCCCGCTGGCTGACCCCCGCCACCACCTGCGCGGCCTGCGCGGCCTGCGCAGCCTGCGCGTCCGCCTCCTGGGCACGCTCGGGCTCTCCGTCTTGCTCGCTCTCGTCGGGGCGGCCGTGCTCGTCCGGGGGACGACGGAGAGCGAGTTCGAGCGCTACGTGGGCAGGAGCCGCCTCGAGGTCCAGACCGCCGTCCGCCAGCT
>DATLLM010000067.1:0-3460 GCA_035537855.1 Chloroflexota bacterium
TCCCGGCGGTGGGGTGCTCCGAGTGCGGCGCGAGCGCCGGGACACCCGCCGCACTCGGAACGCCCGCCCGCCGGGACGCGGGTCCGCGGGGGGAGGGCTCAGAAAGAAGTCAGTCGCCGGCGGCGGCGAGGGCCTCGGCGCGGGGCGGCTCGGCCGCGACCGCGGCCGGACGGCGCGGCCGGACGAGCAGAGAGACGCCGGCGGCGATCAGCACGAGCAGGGTCGAGCCGGCGAAGACGGTGCTGAAGCCGACCAGCATCGCCTCCGGGGGCGCCCCGATGGCCCCCCCGTCCGGGTCGGGGGCCCCCAGCGCGGCGCTGGCGGCGATGACGACCGCCGACCAGACCACCCCGGAGATGGCCTGCCCGAGCGACGAGCCCAGGTTGCGGGTCAGGGCCTGGAAGCCGCCGACGATCCCCAGCCGGGAGGGGGGCACCGAGCCGAACAGGGCGCTGCTGTTCGGCGACTGGAAGAGAGCGACGCCGATCCCGACCAGCACCAGCCGCAGGGCCACCAGCGCGGCCGGCCCGTCCTGCGGCAGCACGATCAGCGTGGCCAGGCCGACCGCCTCCAGCAGCAGGCCGCCGGTGGCCAGCAGGCGCGACCCCAGCCGGTCCGAGAGGAGACCGCTGATGGGGGCGAGGAAGACGGTCGTGGCCGGGATGGCGATCAGCAGCAGCCCGGACTGGTAGACCGGGACGTCGAGCACCAGCTGATAGTAGAAGGGCATCAGCAGCACCACCGGGGAGAGGGCCAGGAAGCCGAGGAACGCGGAGAGGGTCGCCGCCGTGAAGCCCCGGTTGCGGAACAGGGTCAGGTCGATCATCGGCTGGGACACCCGCTTCTCGACGTAGACGAAGGCCACCGCGGAGAGGACGGCCAGGCCGAGCGTTCCCAGCGTCTGCGGGCTCGTCCAGCCCCACGTCTCGCCCTGATTCAGGCCCAGCAGCAGGCAGCTGCAGGTGAGCAGGAAGAGCAGCGCCCCCAGGGGGTCGAACCGCTGATCCCGGGAGACCCGGGAGGGCGCGGCGCGCAGCAGGTACCAGCCGACCGGGGCGGCGACGAGGCTGATCGGGACGTTGACGTAGAACGCCCAGCGCCAGCCCAGGTACCCGGTGATGAGCCCCCCGATCAAGGGGCCGCTGAGCAGCCCGGCGGAGACGAACGAGGAGTTCAGCCCCAGCGCCCGGCCGCGCTCTCGGGCCGGAAAGGCCTGCGTCAGCAGGGCGCCCGTATTGGCCTGCACCAGGGCCCCGCCGATCCCCTGCACCACCCGGGCGGCGATCAGCCACTGCACCGTGGGCGCCAGCCCGCAGAGGGCCGAGGAGAAGCCGAAGAGGATGAACCCGGCGAGGAAGACTTCCTTGCGCCCGAGGACGTCGGCCAGCCGCCCGGCGGGCAGGAGCAGCCCGGTGATGCACAGCACGTAGCCCAGCACCACCCACTGGGCGAGCACCAGGGGGGCGTTGAACTCCCGGGTCAGCACCGGCAGGGCCACGTTGACGATGCCCGAGTCCAGGGTGACCATGAACACCCCGGCCCCGACCACGGCCAGCACCTTCCACTTGTAGCCGCCGTCCTCGGGCACAGCGCCGTCCATCAGACCGGCTCCGCCTGGGAGCGGCCGGCAGCGGCGGGCCCCCGGGGACCCGGAGACGTCCCGGCGCGACGTGGCGCCGCACGGGGCCCGGGCGGCGCGGTGACCGGCTCGGACATCGGTGGAGAGTGTACGGCTCACCGCTGGCGCCGGCGCCGCCGCCGGGCGTATCTTAGTGAGCTAGCGGACCAACCTCCGGCGGTCGCGGGCCGCCCGCGAATCGCTTTGACAGCAATGATCCACAGAGTACAATCGGCCCCACGCGGCGATCCCCCGCTCCGGCTCACGCAGACTGCACGATCGCTTCACGCTCGCTCGTCAGCACAAATCGGAGTTGGGGACGCGTTCTGTGTGTGAGGGAGTAGGTGGGCTGGGATGAGCGCAGTCGCGTCCGCATATCCTGGCGCCACCGCGGACGGTGAACAGCCGGTCGCACTCGCGGTGGCCCCGACGGTCGATCAGCTCGCCGCCGCGCTCGAGGCCCAGGCCCGGCTGACGGCGCAGCTCGCCTCCCGGCTGGAAGCGCTCAGGCAGCGTCTCGAGCCGCCCGACTTCGCCGGCGGGGCGGGGGACGTCCGGCCGAGCGTCTTCTCCGGGCCGGCGCGGGCCGGCGTTGGCCTGCTGGACGAAGACGCGCCGCCGCAGGCCCGCCGCGCCCGGGTGGCCGTCAACTGCTTCGGCGGCTTCGCCCTGTACGTCGACGGGACGCGCGTCGACGGCTGGCGGGCGGGCAAGACGCGCACCCTGCTGCAGTACCTGATCACCCACCACGACCGCCCGGTGCCGCGCGAGACCCTGATCGCCGCCCTGTGGCCGAATCCGGACGCCGCCGCCGCCGGCACCTCCTTGAAAGTGGCGGTGCACGCCCTGCGCCAGACGCTGGCCCGGCTCGACCCCCCGCCCGGCGTCCCCTGCGCCGCCGCGGTGTCCGTCCAGGCCCACGAGGCCGGCTACCAGCTCAGCGCGCCCGACCTGTGGCTGGACGTCGAGGCCTTCGAGCGCGACTGCGTCCTCGGGCGGCGCCTGGAATCCCAGGGCCGCCAGGAAGACGCCCTCGCCATGTTCGCCCGGGCAGCGGGCCTCTACCGGGGCGACTTCCTGGCGGACGTGTGGGACGACTGGGCCGTCTTCCGCCGCGAGGGGCTGAAGGACCAGTACCTCTTCGCCGTCGCCCGCCTGGCCGACGCCGCCCTGGCGACCGGCGACTACGAGGACTGCATCACCCGCTGCCAGCAGCTCCTGTCCCACGACCGCTGCCGCGAGGACACCTACCGCACCTTGATGGTCTGCCACGCCCGCCTGGGGCAGCGCGACCGGGTGCGCCGCTGGTACGAGCTCTGCGCCCGCACCCTGCACGCCGAGCTCGGCGTCGAGCTCGAGGCCGGGACGCTGCGCCTCTACCAGCGCCTGATCCAGGCCAACGGCCGTCCCTGACGGCGCCGGCGGGGCTTAACCGCCCAGTAACCGGCGATTAACCCCCGCCGCCTAGCCTTGGGGCTGCTCCAGACGGGCGCCCCATGTAGCCGTAACGGCGCGTCCCGGAAGGTTGCGATCGTGCCTTTGCTGTTGTGCGCGGCCGTGAGTGCGAGCGGACGGCACCGCCGTCCGGGCGGTGTGGGGTAGAGTCGTGAGACTCAGCGACGGTCGCTACCACTCGTTCGTCGTCCGGGTGTGGCGCGGCGACGGCGGCCGGCTGCCCATGCACGGGCGCGTCACCCACGTCGCCTCTCACCACTCGGTCGGCTTCACCGATCTGGAGCGCATGCTGGAGTTCATCCGCGAGCAGCTGACCTGTCAGGAGGCCTGTCAGGAAGCCGGCCCGCCCGCCCCCCCGGCGGCGGACGGCGCCGGCGACGGCGAAGC
>DATLLM010000068.1:0-6234 GCA_035537855.1 Chloroflexota bacterium
TCGCCTGCGAGTGCGCCGACTTCCTCTACCGCGGCATCCCCTGCAAGCACCTCTTCGCCGTCGCCCGGGAGACGGGCGACTTCGACAGCCTCTTCTACCCCCTCCGGAGCCGGTAAGCGCGTTCTCCTGAGAACAAGAGAAGAAGCAGCGGCCAGGGTGGGCCGGACGGCTTAAGAGCGCGATTGGGCGCTGACCGGCAGCGGCAGCGGCCAGGGTCAATCGGATGGCACAAGAGAGCGATTATGCGCGGGCAGGACCGGAGGCCGGCAGTCGGCTCGCCGCGCACGGCAGCGCCTCCGACCCCGGCGAGGTGCGGGCCGTGGCCATTGCGATAACGGCGGTGACGTTCCTCGACCGGGGCCGAGCAGGACGCCGCTTCGATCGATTCGGCGGGCGCCGGCTCGTCGCGGCAGCGAGCAGGCGATCGGCCAGGCCGGCGGGTGCTGGCCCATCACCTCTCGGCCGCCGAGCGCGCTGCCGTGCGCGGCGTGGCGCCCGCCGGCCAACGCCCCTGCCCGCGCATAATCGCTCTCCTATGCCGTCCGGCCCACCCTGACCGCTGCCGCTGCCGGTCAGCGCATAATCGCGCTCTTAAGCCGTCCGGCCCACCCTGGCCGCTGCCGCTGCCGGTCAGCGCCTAATCGCTCTCTCGAGTCCTCCGCCCCCTCAGCCGATCGTCGCTCCGGACCAGGAGTCGAGCTCCTCCTGCGGCGCAACCGGCGCCGTCCAGCGCAGGGCGCGCAGCACGCCGGCCCACTGCTCGGGGTGCCGCGGGTGGCGATAGAGCGGCTGGAAGCCGAGGCGCAGGTAGACTTTGACCGCGCCCAGTCGCCAGTCGTGGGTGTTGAGGCGCACCCGCCGGAAGCCCCGCTCCCGGAAGCGGTGCAGCACCGCCAGGCAGAGCGGATAGGAGAGGCCCCGGCCGCGGTGCTCGGGCAGGACGCAGACCATGTGCAGCGTCCCCGTCTCCCGCTCCTCCGGCGCCGTCAGCCAGGCGCAGGCGGAGGCCACCACCGCCTCCCCGGCCGCCGGGCTCCCGGCGTCCGGGGGCGCCCTGCCCGCCGCCGTCCACCCCGCGGGGGGCGAGGTGACCACGAACAGGCCGGCCGGATCGAACTGGGGCCAGGGCCGCCCGGTGAGCTGCTCTCGGGTGCGCTGCGCCGTCCACTCGCCCATCTGCCCGGTGTTCATCAGCGCCGTCCAGCCGGACACGTCCCGGTGGAGGTAGGGCCGCAAGCGGTACCCCTGGGGCAGGGCGGACAGCGCCGGCCCCAGGGGCGGCAGCCCTTCCAGGTGGGGCCGCAGCATCTGGATCGACGGGCGCTCCGCCTCGCCCGCCGGGGGAACGTCGGCGGGCTCGTCCGTTGACCTCATACGTCCTGCGCCGGAGCGCCAGGGTCCCGGCGTTTCGGCGTGGCACCATCTGTCCCTATGAGCCCTCGATTGTCAAGGAGCCTGCCGTGACCGATACGCCGTCGACCGGCCAGCGACCCCGCCCGCCGCTGCGGGCCCCGGAGCCGGTGTTCAGCGAGCGCCCCTGGGGGCGCTTCACGCAGTACTGCCTCAACGAGCCGACGACGGTCAAGATCATCGAGGTCAAGGCCGGGAGCGAGCTGAGCCTGCAGCGCCACCGCGACCGGGCGGAGCTGTGGGTCCCGCTCGATCCCACCCTCCAGGTGGAGGTGGACGGCCGGACCTGGCGGCCGGCGGTCGACGAGCCGGTGTGGATTCCGGCCGGGGCGACGCACCGCCTGTCGGCGCCCGGTGAGCGCGGCGGGCGCATCCTGGAGGTGGGATTCGGGCACTTCGACGAGGACGACATCGAGCGCCTCTCCGACCGCTACGGGCGGGCCTGACCCCGCCCCCCGTCTCGCCGCCTCGCTCCTCTGCCGGGCTCGCCTTCGAGCCTCCTCGCCTTCTAGCCTTCGAGCAGGCCCTTGAGGACCTCCAGGTCGCCCTGCACCGTGGCCGCGTCCGTCTGGAAGGCCTCGGCCGTCACCCCCGGCAGGCGGAAGAGGGTGAAGCTCACCTCGCTGCCTTCGCCGTTCGGCACCACCCGCATGGGGTTCGTCACCGCCGTCCCGTCCGGCAGGGTGACCTCGTGGTCGAGCACACCCAGGTCGTTGCGGGGGGCGAAGCGGATGCGCACCTGGCCGACGTCCATCCGGGACACCCAGACGTCTCCGTCGCGCGCCCCGCCGGTGCCCAGCCCGGACGCCCAGCGGGGCAGGTTCTCGGGCGCGGCGGCGAACGCGTAGACCTCCCCCGGCGGGCGGGCGATCGCCACGCCGATCGTGCGCGATTCGTAGGTCACGGCGCGGCCGGTCACCGGGACACCTGCCGGCTGGGCCGGTTGCGGGCCAGCTCCAGGAGGTAGCGCTGCTGCCCGGCGGGGTCCTTGACGGCGAAGACCTTGCCGAAAGGACGCTCCTCCAGGGGGAGGGTGATCTCCGTGCGCGCGGCGAGCGTCTGCGCCGCGGCGGCGGCGTCGTCCACCAGCCAGTACAGCTCCGGCGCGTCCGTGCCGCCGAGGGACTCGTCGCTGGCGACGGCGAAGAACGCCCCGGCCGGATCGCGGAACTGGACGAAGGTGGGGTGGTCGCGGTCGACCTCGAGGCCGAGCACCTCGACGTAGAAGCGCTTCGCCGCCGCCACGTCTCTGACGTAGCTGACGACCATGCCGAAGCGGGGCCGGAGCGCCCCGCCGCTGGCGGTGCTGCCGGTGGCGGTGGTGGTCGTGCTGCTGGTCATGGTCTGTCCTCCTCAGAACACAACCCTACCGCCCGGCGGCGACACCGTTGTGTCGGGATTTCGGTCGGGATTGGCCGGAGGTGCCGAGATCCGGCGGCCCCGGACGGATCAGGGCAGCACCGGCTCGGCCACCTGGAAGGGGAAATCGGGCAGCAGGTCGTCGAGGACGCGGGGGGCGAAGCGCTCGGCGGTCAGGCTCGCCCGGGCGATTCGCTCCAGCCGGAAGGCCCGCGGCCCGCGACGCAGGCGGCACCAGGCCACCAGGTACCAGCCGTTGCGCGTGCCCACCATCCCGGCCGGCTCGACCCGCCGCGTCGTCTCCCGGGACTGGCCGTCCCGGTAGCGCAGCTCGACCACCAGGGAGTCCAGCAGGGCCTCGCCCAGGACGTCCGCCACCGGCGCGGCCGGGCGCTGCAGCGGGCCCTGGGCCACCCGGATGTGGCTGACCAGCCGGGCGGCCGTGTCCCGGGGCGCCCCGGCCATCACCCCGGCCAGCTTGGTCAGGGCGGAGCGCCCGGCCTCGACGAACGGCATCGCTCCGGTCACGGCCAGGGCGGTGGCCACGGCGGCCGCTTCGGCCGGGGTCAGGTTGAGGGGGGGCAGGGTGGTGTCGGCGTGGAGGCCGTAGCCCCCGCCCGGGCCGGGGCGCGACCAGATCGGGACGCCCGCCTCCTGGAGCGCCAGCAGGTCGCGCTCCACCGTACGGGTGGTGACCTCGAAGCGCTCGGCCAGCTCGCCGGCGCGCACGGTGCGGGGGGCCCGCGCCCGCAGCTCCTCGACCAGGGCGTAGAGCCGGTCGGTGCGGTTCACCCTCAGACCGTAGCACGCTGCCGGCCACGCCGGCCGACAACTCTCCTTGTCTTGACAAAGAAAGTGGTCTGTGAGAGGATGGGGCGGTGATCGAAGTGGCGGTGATCGAGGACCCGCAGACGGCCGGGGTCACGCTCGACCCGGTGCGAGCCCGGCTGCTCGCCGAGCTGATCGAGCCCGCCTCGGCGGCCTCCCTCGCGGCGAAGCTGGGCCTGCCCCGGCAGCGCGTCAACTACCACCTCAGGGCGCTCGAGCGGCACGGCCTGGTCGCGCTGGTGGCGGAGCGCCGCAAGGGCAACGCCACCGAGCGCGTGCTGCAGGCGACGGCGGCCTCCTACGTCATCTCCCCTGAGGCGCTGGCCCCCGTTCAGCCGGACCCGGCGCGGGCCCCCGACCGGCTCTCGGCGCGCTGGCTGCTGGCCCTC
Organism: Chloroflexota bacterium; assembly: GCA_035537855.1. Taxonomy (GTDB): domain Bacteria; phylum Chloroflexota; class UBA11872; order UBA12225; family UBA12225; genus DATLLM01. The sequence goes on from DATLLM010000068.1 coordinate 3,987, forward strand.
GCCGCCGGGCTGCTGCGGGACGTCGGCGCCCTGATCACCGGCGCCGCCCGGGCGCGGATGCGCCTGGCCACGTTCGCCATCGCCGGCGAGGTGCGCTTCGCCTCGGCGGCCGACCGGGCCGCGTTCGCCGAGGAGCTGGCCGGCGCCGTCGCCGGCCTGGTCGCCCGCTACCACGACGCCGCCGCGCCGGGGGGGCGGTCGCACCGGGTGGTGGTCGCCGTCCACCCCAGCGTCACCCGTCCGCCGGCGCCGCCCGGGCTCCCCGGCCGGGCCGGAATCGCGCTCGGGACGGAGGGGGCCTGAGATGGGTCAGGAACAGGCGCCGGCGGGGCGCCCGGCCCCGGAAGGGGCCGCCGGTCACGCCTACGAGGGGCCGATGGAGGCCGAGGTCGACGCCACCCCGGAGGCCGTCTGGGACGCCGTCGCCACGGGACCGGGGATCAACTCCTGGTACATGGGAGCGAGCGAGGTGCTTCCGGGGCCGGCGGGCGCCGTGCGCACCGCCCTCGGCGACGCCGTGATGGAGGGGGCGGTCACCGCCTGGGACCCGCCCCGGAGGTTCGCCTACCGCACGGTGGAGGGCGACGACGGTCGCTTCTTCGCCTTCGAGTTCACGATCGAGGGCCGGGAAGGCGGGCGCACCCTCCTGCGGGTCGTCGCCAGCGGCTTCATCCCCGGCGCGGACTGGGAGGCCGAGTACGAGGCCATGACCGGCGGCGGGCGGATGTTCTTCAGCACCCTGGTGGCCTACCTCACCCACTTCGCCGGCCGCCCGGCGACGCCGGTCAGCGCGTTCAGCCCGCCGGTGGCGGACTGGCCCCGGGCCTGGGAGGCCCTCCACCGCGCCCTCGGCCTGCCGCCGGGCGCCGCCGCCGGCCGGCCGGTGCGCTGCGTACTCCCCGGCCTGCCCGCGATCGACGGCGTCGTGGACTACGCCACCGCGGACGCCCTCGGCCTGCGCACCGCGGACGCCCTCTACCGCTTCCTCAAGGGCTTCTTCGGCACGCTCGTGGTCGAGCACCACCTGTTCGGCGCCGGCGTCGACGGCGGCGCCGCCGCGCGGGCCTGGACGGCCTGGCTCGCCGGCCTGATCGGTGCCCCGCCGGAGACGCCGTCCCGCTGAGGCGGCGCCCGCCCGCCGCTCGTCCGTCCCACCCGCGGTCGCCCCGCGGGCGCCGAATCACCGCAGGCAAGGAGTTACCCCATGCGCAAGATCGTCGCCGGCCTGTTCGTCTCCCTCGACGGGGTCTTCGAGGCCCCCGATCAGTGGCACTTCCCCTACTTCGACGAGGACATGGGGCAGGCCGTGCAGGCCCAGATGGAGCAAGCGGACGCCATGCTCCTGGGGCGCAAGACCTACCAGGAGTTCGCCGGCTACTGGCCCAAGCAGGGCAGCGACGTCGAGCTGGCCGACCACATGAACGGCACGCCCAAGTACGTCGTCTCCAACACCCTGACCTCCCTCGACTGGCAGAACTCCACCCTGATCAACGGGGACGTCCGGGCCGCGCTCACCGCCCTGAAGAGTCAGCCCGGCAAGAATCTCAGCATCACCGGCAGCGGCACGCTCGTGCGCTCCCTGCTGCGAGACGGGCTGCTGGACGAGCTGCACCTCCTCGTCCACCCCATCGTGGTGGGGAAGGGCAAGCGCCTCTTCGACGACCAGGGCGACCGGGTGCCGCTGACGCTCGCCGCGTCGAAGACTTTCGGCAGCGGCGTGCTCTACCTCACCTACACGCCGGCCCCGGCCGCCGGCTGAGCGGCGAGCGGCGCCCGCCGGCTCAGCGCACCGGGAAGGCGACGTCGCAGACCGGGTCGCCCGGACCGGCGGCCACGAAGTCCGCGAAGTACACCTCGCGCGGCGCGGCCGCGACCGTCTTCCCGTTGGCGCCGGCCCACTGGGCGACGGCGTCGTAGGCGGAGAGGATCTGCGGGAACTCCACCTGGGCCCGGGTCAGCCGGGTGTAGGCCTCCCGGTGCGCCGGCTCCGTACGGACGGCGACGTCCGCCGGGGCCGGCGGCGCGGCCCCGATAGGGACGCAGACCTCAACCGGCCCGTCGCCGTCCTCGTTGACCTCGCCGTGGTAGACGACGAAGCAGGGCCCGGCGATCCCCCCGAGGCGCGCCGCCGCGCCCTCCAGGCGTCCGATCGCCTCGCGCAGCCAGGCGCTCAGCTCGGTGACCTTGACGTGGCGCTGCTCGGTGAGCACCACCTGCGCCGGAACGTCGCGCTGCTCGATCTCGTACA
>DATLLM010000069.1:0-4294 GCA_035537855.1 Chloroflexota bacterium
CCCCCCCCTGCTCCTGCTCGGCACCCCCGGCTGGATGCTGCGCCCCCTGCTCTGCCCGCCGGCCGGCGGCCGGGGCTACCCCGGCTGGCTGCGGCTGCCCCTCGGCGGCGTGCGCCGCCTGGCCGGGACGCTGCTCACCCCCCCCCCCGCCGTCCTGCTCTTCCACGCCGTCTTCCTCATCTGGCACGCCCCGCCCCTCTACCAGCTCGCCCTGGTCAACCCCGCCGTCCACGCCTTCGAGCACAGCGGGCTGCTCGTCCTCGCCCTCTGCACCTGGTGGCCCATCTGCGGGTCGCTGGCCGAGTACCCCCGCCTGCCCCACGGGGCGCAGGTGCTCTACCTCTTCTTCCAGTCCCTGCCGCCGACCGTCCTGGGGGCCATCATCGCCCTCGCCGGGGTGCCCATCTACGCCCGCTACTGGGAGGCCCCCCGCGTCCTGGGGCTCAGCCCCCTGGACGACCAGCAGCTGGGCGGGCTGATCATGTGGATCCCCGGGGCCCTGATCTACTTCGTCGCCCTCTCCGTCGTCTTCTTCCTCTGGCTCGAGCGCCGGGCGCCCCACCAGGAGCCGCCCTACGGCAACGTCAACCCCGACCGGGCCCGCACCCTGGCCCGTCCGTGACGTTGACTCCTGCTTGACTCGAGTAAATAGAGGGCCCGCCGGGGGCCCTCAGCGGGCGAAGACGACCTCGCCCCCCACCATCGTCAGCAGGCAGCGCCGGTCGCCGCCCGGGGGGTCGCCCAGGTCGCCGCCCAGGCGCGCCCCGGCCACCGGCCCGAACGCGGCCACGTCCGCGTCGTACCCCGGCAGCAGGCGCCCCTTGCGCCGGCCGAGTCCCAGCTCCTCCGCCGGCACGGTGGCCCCCATCCGGGCGGCCGCCGCCAGCGGCACGCCGCCGGCCGAGGTGAGCACCGCCAGGTCGCGGTCGATCGGCGAGCCGCTCCCCGCCAGCGTCCCCTGCTCCGTCCAGCAGCCCAGATCGTCGCGGATCTCCAGCGTCCGCCCCCCGTCCGCGTAGCGCCCGGGGGGCAGCCCGCCGAAGCGCGTCCCGTCGGTCACCAGGGCGATCCCCGCCTCGCCCTTGCAGCGGTACAGCAGCTGCTGAACGAGGGGGTGCACGTGGGCCCCGTCCGGGATCAGCTCGGCCACCACCCGGGGGTCGGTGCAGACGACGGCGGCCGCCCCCGGGTTGCGGTGGTGGAGGGGCTGCATCCCGTTGAAGGTGTGGGTCGCGTGGCGCACCCCCGCCCGGATGGCGTCCCGCACCAGCGCCGGCTCGGCCGTCGTGTGCCCGATGGAGGGGATCACCCCCGCGCGCGCGAGCAGCTCGATGAAGGGCAGGGCGTTCGGGAACTCCGGGGCGCAGGAGACCAGCCGCACCCCCCCGCCGGCGGCGTCCTGGACGCGCCGGAAGTCCTCCGGATCGGGCGGCACCAGGTCCCGCCCGCTGCTGCCCCGGGCCCCCCAGCGCACCCAGGCGTCCCAGTTCAGCCAGGGCCCCTCCACGTGGAAGCCGAGCGCCACCGCCCCGCCGGTGGGCCGCCCGATCAGGGCCGCCAGGCCGGGCAGCCACTCCACCATCTCCGCCGGCGGCCCGCCGACGGTCATCAGCAGCCCGGTGCAGCCGGACTCCGCCCGCCGGCGCAGGATCGTCTGCGCCGCCTCGGGGCCGTCCGTGTAGCGCAGGTTCCAGCCCCCGTGGGTGTGCACGTCGATCAGGCCGGGGAGCAGCACCGCCTCGGGGCCCAGGTCGTAGACCCGGGCCCCCGCCGGGGGCGCCTCCCCGACCGCCAGCAGGCGGTGCACCACCCCGTCCCGGGCGAGCAGCCCGCCGGCGCCCGGCGCCGCGTCCGGCGTCAGCACCGTCCCGGCCAGCAGCACCACCCCACCCCCGGCCGGCTGCGGCTCCGGCTGCGGCTCCGGCTGCGGCTCCGGCTGCGGCTCCGGCTGCGGCTCCGGCTGCGGCTCGGTCGTGTCCGTCATTGGGGGCATAATAGTCCCCGCAGCACCGCAAGCGGGGCCCCGGCCGGGCCCCGGCCGCGGCCTGCCGGAGGGAGAGCCGAAGCCGTGGCTGAGGAACCGGTGAGACTGGCCATCGTGGGCCTGGGCGTGATGGGGCGCGACCACCTGAAGAACGCCCTGACCTTGCAGGCGGAGGGCGCGCTGCGCCTGGTGGGGCTGGCCGACGCCGAGGCCGACCGGGCCCGGCGGCCGGGCGAGGAGCACGGCCTGCCGGCCTTCGCCGACTTCGAGGCGCTGCTCGAGGAGACCCGGCCGGAGGCGGTCGTCGTCGCCACCCCCCACCCCTCCCACGAGGCGGTCACCGTCGCCGCCGCCGCCCGGGGCGTGCACGTGCTCTGCGAGAAGCCGATCGCCCACACCGTGGCGGCCGCCGACCGCATGATCGCCGCCTGCCGCGCCGCCGGCGTGCTGCTGGGGATCGACTTCAACCAGCGCACGACGCCGGCCTACATCCGCGCCCACGAGCTGCTCGCCGGGGGCGAGCTGGGCGACCTCTACCGGGTCAGCTTCGTCGCCAGCGGCTGGTACCGCACCCAGTCCTACTACGACAGCGGCGGCTGGCGCGGCACCTGGGACGGCGAGGGCGGCGGGGTGATCATGAACCAGGCCCCCCACCACCTCGACCTCTACTGCTGGCTGGCCGGGCCGCCGCAGCGGGTCAAGGCCACCGCCCTCACCCGCACCCACGAGATCGACGTCGAGAACACCGTCGCCGCCCTGCTGGAGCACGGCCCCCTGCGGCCGGCCGGCTCGACCCCCAGCCCCCAGCCCGCCGCCCGGGTGGACACCTTCTACACCACCACCGCCGAGTGGCCGGGGCGCACCGAGTTCCTCTTCGCCGGCGAGCGCGGCCGGCTGATCGTCGCCGAGCGCCGGCTGCGCCACTACCGGATGGAGCGCACCCTGGCCGAGGAGCTGCGCACGGCCCCCCACGGCAGCAAGCCGGCCGGGGAGTGGCTGGACATCGAGGTGGACGCGGCGCCCCCCGGCCAGAGCGGCCACATCGCCCTCCTGCGGCGCTTCGCCGCCGCCGTGCGCTCCGGGCGGGAGGAGGACCTCGTCGCCGGCGGCGAGGACGGGCGCAACGCCCTCGAGCTGGGCAACGCCATGCTGATGGCCGCGTTCCGCGACCGCAGCGTCGACCTGCCCATCGACCGCGCGGCCTACGACGCCCTGCTGGAGGAGCTGAAGGGGCGGGCCGGCCCCGGGACGGAGCGCAAGCGCCGCCGGGCGGGGCAGGCGGAGGCGGTGCTGGCGGCCCTGCCGGAGGGGACGTAGCCGCCCCGGCCCCCGCCGGCCCGTCCAGCCGTTCCGCCCCGGCCGCGCCGCGAGGGTGACCGTTGGCCAGATATGGGAAGATGTAGGGAACGGGAGTGGCAATGGCCAAGAATTCCTCCGATCCCGACCCCAACGGGCTCGGGACGAACGGCACCGGGACGCGCCCCCGCCCGCCGGGACCGGAAGCGCCCCGCTACCGCACGTCGTCCGGCAACGACGGTCCGGGCGGCGACAAGCCGGACGGCGGCGATCGCGGCCCCCGGCGCTGGCTGAGCTATTTCGCCCGGCGCTGGCTGTGGGTGCTCGTCGGGCTGCTGGTGCTCAACTGGCTGCTGACCCCCTACCTGCTCCCCGAGCCCTCGCAGGAGCGGCTCACCGTCCCCTACACCACCTTCAAGGAGCAGGTGGTCGCCGGCAACGTCTCCGAGATCACCAGCCGGGGCGACCTGATCCAGGGCAGCTTCAAGCAGCCGGTGACCTACCCGCCGGCGGGGAGCACCGCCGGCGGGACCGGCGCGACCGGCGGGACCGGCACGACCGGCGGCGCCCCGGGGGGCGGCGGCGCGAGCGGCGCGACGCCGCGCACCGCCGCCCAGTTCGAGACGCGCGTCCCCGTCTTCGCCAAGGACGGCCTGGACACCCTCCTGGAGCAGAACGGCGTCGTCATCTCCGCCCGGCCCATCCAGTCCGGGCGCTCCACCTGGCTCTCCATCCTGCTCAGCTTCGGCCCCGCCTTGCTCTTCTTCGGCCTGTTGATGTGGATGAGCACCCGCGCCCAGCGGGCCCAGGGCAACATCTTCGGCATCGGGCGCAGCCGCGCCCGGCGCTACGACGAGACGATCACCAGCCAGGCCCGGATCACGTTCGCGGACGTGGCGGGGATCGACGAGGCGAAGGCGGACCTGGAGGAGATCGTGGACTTCCTGCGCCGGCCGGAGCGGTACCAGCGGCTGGGGGGGGCGATCCCCAAGGGGGTGCTGCTGGTGGGGCCCC
>DATLLM010000070.1:0-7238 GCA_035537855.1 Chloroflexota bacterium
CGGGGAACGAGAGCCATGTCCAGCAGCCCCTCGAGGCCGCCGCGGTCGCCCGCCGGCGCCCCCGGGCCTTCTGATTCGTCCGCCGCCGGCCCCGGCTTCGGCGAGCTGCTGCGGCGCTACCGGCTGGTAGCCGGCGTGACCCAGCAGGAGCTGTCCGAGCGGGCCGGGATCAGCCTGCGGGCCATCAGCGATCTCGAGCGCGGCGTGCGCCGCGCCCCCTACCCGGCCACCGTCCGCCGCCTGGCCGACGCCCTGCGCCTCTCGGCCGAGGCGCGCGCCGCCCTCGCCGCCGCCGGGCGCCGCGGCGCCGCGGCGCCCGAAGCGCCCCCCGCCGCGGCGCCGTCCCCGTCGGCCCCGCCTCCGGCCGCCGGCGGGCCCCTGCCGGCGCCCCTGACCAGCTTCGTCGGCCGGGACTGGGAGCTGGGGGAGGTGCAGCGCCTGCTCGCCGGGGAGCCGGCCACCTCCGGGGGGTGGACGCGCTTGCTGTCCCTCACCGGCCCGGGCGGGATCGGCAAGACCCGCCTGGCCCTCGCCGCCGCCCGCGCCGCCGCCGCCGCCGGCGGGGCGGTGGCCTTCGCCGCCCTCGCCCCGCTGGAGAGCCCGGAGCTGGTGCCCCAGGCGGTGGCCGTCGCCCTCGGCGTGCGCGAGGAGCCCGGCTTCCCCCTGACCGCCGCCCTGGCGGCGGCCGTCGGCGAGCGCCGCCTGCTGCTGGTGCTGGACAACTGCGAGCACCTGCTGGACGCCTGCGCCGTGCTCGCCGAAGGGCTGCTCAGCGCCTGCCCCCGGCTGCAGGTCATCGCCACCAGCCGCGAGCCGCTGGGCGTGGCCGGGGAGGTCGTCTGGCGCGTCCCCTCGCTCCGACTGCCGGACCCGGCGGACGGGGCCCGTGTCGGCCGGCTGGCGGACGTCGAGGCGGTGCGCTTGTTCGTCGAGCGGGCCCGTGCGGTCGTGCCCGGCTTCGCCCTCGACGGCTCGAACGCGGCCGCGGTGGCCGAGGTGTGCCGGCGCCTGGACGGCATCCCCCTGGCGCTCGAGCTGGCGGCGGCCCGGGTCCGGGCGCTGGCGGTGGAGCAGATCGCGGCCCGGCTGGACGACCGCTTCCGGCTCCTGGTGGGTGGCAGCCGGACCGCCCTGCCCCGGCACCGGACCCTGGCGGCGACCCTGGACTGGAGCTACCAGCTGCTCGCCCCGGCCGAGCGGGCCCTGCTGCGCCGGTTGACCGTCTTCGCCGGGGGCTGGACGCTCGACGCGGCCGAAGCGGTGGGCGCGGACGCCCCGGAAGGCGCCGGCGCCCGGGAGGGGCCGCCGGGCCCGGTGGGCGCGCTCGCCGTGATCGACCTGCTCACCGGACTGGTGGACAAGTCGCTCGTGCTCGCCGAGACGCAGGCCGGCGGCAGCGAGGAGCGCTACCGCCTGCTGGAGACCGTCCGGCGCTACGGCGCCGAGCGTCTGGGGGAGGCCGGCGAGACGGCGGCCGCCCGTGCGCGCCACCTGGCCTGGACGGTCGGCTGGGCGGAGCGCACGGCCCCCCTGCTCATCGGCCACCACCAGGTGCGCTGGCTGCGGCGGATGGCCCTCGAGCACGACAACTTCCGGTCGGCCCTGGAGTGGAGCCGGGCCGCCGGCGACGCGGCGAGCGAGCTGCGCCTGGCCGGGGCCCTCGGGCGCTTCTGGCACCTCAACGGCCCGAGCAGCGAGGGGCGCTTCTGGCTGCGCCACGCCCTCGAGCACAGCCCGCCGGCGCCGTCCGCCGCCCGCGCCCTGGCCCTGAACTGGGCCGGGCGCCTGGCCACGGTCAACGGCGACGCCGACGACCGGCAGCTGCTCGAGGAGAGCGTGGCCATGGCCCGGGTGGCCGGTGACCTGCGCCTGCTGGCGCTCGCCGAGCGCCACCTCTCCATGGCCGCCCAGCGCCAGGGGGACGCGGCGGCGGCGCGCGCCGCCCTGCAGGCGGCGCTGGAGACCGCCCGGCGGGCCGGCGACCGCCGCGAGGAGGCGTTCGACCTGGTCTCGCTCGGGGCGGCCGCGGAGCAGGCCGGAGACACCCCGGCGGCGGCCCGCTTGCTGGGCGAGGGGCTGGCCCTGGGCCGCACGGTCGGCGACGCCGGGCCTATCGGCTGGGCGCTGAGCGTGCTCGGGGCGATCGCCGCCGCGGAGGGCCGCGCCGGCGAGGCCGTACAGCGCTTCGAGGAGGCGCTCGAGTTCTCCCGCCCCATCGGCTACTGGGCCGTCACCGTCGCCGCCCTGGCCCAGCTCGGCACGCTCGAGCAGGCCCGGGGCAACCTGGACGCGGCCCGGGCCCGCGGCCGGGAGTGCATCGGCGCCGCGCGGGAGATCGGCGACCGCGGGCTGGTCGCCGCCGCCCTGGCCTTCTTCGGCGACCTCGAGCTGCAGGCCGGCCGCGACGAGCGCGGCATCCGCCTCCTGGGGGCGGAGAGCGCCTGGCGGCCCGTGCCCGGCGCCGGGCGCTTCGTCTCCTTCTGGAGCTGGCCCGCGCCGCGGGTCGAAGACGCCCGCGCCCGGATGGGCGAGGCGGCCTACGCCCGGGCCTGGGCGGCCGGACAGGCCCTGACCCTCGAAGCGGCCGTCGCCGAGGCGCTCGAGGACGGCCCGCCTACGCCGGCTCCCCCTCCTCCGGGGGGGCTGCTCGCCGCGCTCGAGGCCGCGCGCTAGGCCGCGCGCCGGGCGGCCCGACGGTGCGCTGCCAGGACGTACCGGTGGCCTCGGCCCACCAGTCGCCGAAGCGCACGGTGTGCATCACCGTGGTGAACATGGGCAGCCAGTAGTCGTAGGCCGCCGGCGACGAGCCCTCGGCGCTGATACTGATTTGCAACCGGTCCTGGTAGAGCAGGCGCACCCACCGCTTACGCGTTTCCGCACCGGCGCGGTAGCTGTGGTGGGCCTGGAGGTCGAGCAGGTCGCCGGTCACGCTGGCCGTCTCGCGCTCGATCTCCAGGCCGGGCAGGGCCTGCAGGCCCTCGAGGAAGCCGCTGCGCAGCTGGGGCAGGTCCTCGGGGAGGGCCCGCAGGCGCAGGCGCCGGCCCTGCGCCAGGAGGGAGGTGCCTCGATCGGCCGGGTCCGGGTAGCACACCGTTCCGCCCCCGGCCGCCTTGTCGAGATCCAGACGGTGCCAATCGCTCGGATACAGGAAGGAGAAGCGTAGACCGAGGTGGCGGTAGGCCACGAGTCCGCGGAAGGCGGGCCGTTCGCTATCCATTCTGGTGACGACTTGGGGACAAGTTGACGTTGTAGTTCGCCGATCTTACCATCAAGAGATTGGGCTAATTTGTAGGCCCAAGATTCTGCGAGTGGTCACCCGCCGTACACCCGAATCGGGTGGCGGTGGGGCAGCAGGCAGCAGGCAGCAAGGGGAGGCTCTCACGCGGATGAAAACCGATCGACGCGCAATCCTGAGGTGGTCGGCGATCGCCGGCGCCAGCACCGTCGCGGCCGGAGTGGCCGGGGCGGGCAACGCTCTGACGGCGCTGGCCGCGCCGGCTCCCCAGGCGGGGAGCTTGAAGGAGGCCCCGTCGCTGGGCGATCAGGTCAGGTCGGGGAGGCTCCCCGCGGTCGATCAGCGCCTGCCCGCCAACCCGCGCGTGGTCAAGCCCCTGGAGCGCGCCGGCCGCTACGGCGGCACCTGGCACCGTGCCTACCTCGGCCTCTCCGACCGCGTCGGGCCGACCAAGCTGCAGGAAGAGCAGCTGATCGAGTGGGACGCCCCCAACCCCACCACCCTCGGGCTGGTGCCCAACTTCATCGAGAAGTGGGACCAGAACGCGACCGCCACCGAGTTCACCTTCTACCTCCGCGCCGGCACCAAGTGGTCGGACGGGTCGCCCGTGACCACGGACGACGTGCGCTTCTGGTGGGAGGACTACCAGATGACGCCGGAGATCACCCCGGCGCCCAGCTTCCTCGTCCGCCAGCGGGTCAACGGCGAGTACGTCATCGCCAAGCTGGACATCATCGACCAGAACACCTTCAAGGTGACCTACGCCGCGCCCTACCCGCTGCTGCCGATCCAGATCGCCAAGTCCGGCGGTGGCCTGCCCGCCTTCCCCGGCTTCATCGCCCCCTCCGCCTACCTCAAGCAGTTCCACCCCAAGTACGCCGACGTGAACCAGCTCAACCAGCTGGCGGCCTCCAAGAACCTGCCCGGCTGGGCGGCCCTGTGGGGCACCGCCGGCGACCAGCAGGGGCCGATCAACTGGTGGTTCGTCAATCCGGACCTGCCGGTGCTCAATCCCTGGAAGACCACCGTCCCGGCCCCCGGCGACCCGCACGTCATGGAGCGCAACCCCTACTACTGGCAGGTGGACACCGCCGGCAACCAGCTGCCCTACGTCGACCGCGTCGAGCACGCCCTCTACCAGGACGCCCAGGTGCTCAACCTGTGGATCGCCCAGGGCAAGATCGACGAGCAGGGCCGCGGGCTGAGCGCCGGCTCGTACACCTTCTACAAGGAGAACGAGGCCCGCGGGAAGTACCGCACCCTGCGCTGGCGCGCCGCCAGCACCGGCTCCTACTTCCCCAACCAGAACGTCGACGACCCCGGGCTGCGGGCCCTCTTCGCCGCCCCCGAGTTCCGCCAGGCGCTGAACGTCTCGATCAACCGGGACGAGATCAACAACCTGGTGTGGAACGGGCTCGGCAAGCCGCGCCAGGCCTCCCCGGTGAACGGCTCCCCGGAGTACGACGCCGAGTTCGAGCGCAAGTGGGTCGAGTACAACCCCGACCAGGCCAACGCCCTGCTGGACGGGCTGGGACTGGCCCGGGGCGCGGACGGGATGCGCCGGCGGCCGGACGGGCAGCCGGTGGAGTGGGTCGTGGAGCACACCTCCGTCACCGGCTCGCCGGACCTCGACCAGCACGAGTTCGTGCGCCGCTACTGGGAGGCCGTCGGCCTGAAGGTGACCTTCGCCTTCGCCGAACGCACCCTCTACCAGAACCACGTCAACGACGGCAACATCCAGATGGGCTACTGGGGCTACGACCGCCTCTCGGTGATCAAGGCCGACCCCGGGCGCTGGACGGCCACCATCACGGACGGACCGTGGGCCCCCCGCTGGGGCAACTGGTACGCCGCCTCCCCGAATCAGAAGGAGGAGCCCCCGGCAGACCACCCCATCCGGCAGGTCTGGGCGCTCTGGGACCAGGCCCAGGTGCAGGCCGACGACGCCACCCGCAACGCCACCTTCCAGCAGCTGCTGAACATCCACAAGGCGGCCCCGTACGTCGTCGGCGTCGTCGGCGAGCTGGTCGCGCCGTACATCGTCCAGAACACCTTCCACAACTTCCCGGACGGGATGATCTCGGACGACACGCTGCGCGACGACGGCCTGGTCAACCCGCAGCAGTTCTTCATCCAGTAAGGCCAGGCCGGCGAGGCGATCGCCGGCCGGACCGGCCCCCGGCGCCGCCGCGCCGGGGGCCGCCGGCCTGAGGGCGGCCGCCCGACCGGTGGGAGTAAATCGCGATGCTCTCGTACGTCGTGCGCCGCCTGCTGCTGACCATCCCCACCCTGTTCGCCGTCTCCATCGTGTCGTTCGTGCTGATGAAGCTCGCCCCCGGCGACTTCGTCACCTCGTACGCCGCCACCCTGGCGGCGCAGGGCGAGCAGATGAACGGCCAGACGCTCAAGGCCCTCCAGGACGCCTACGGGCTCAACCAGCCCATCTACGTCCAGTACTGGAAGTGGATCTCGGCCATCCTGCTCCGCGGCGACTTCGGGCTCTCCTTCGAGTGGAAGCTGCCCGTCTCGCAGCTGATCTGGAGCAGCACCGGCACCACCGTCATCCTCACCGGCATCACCCTGCTCTGCACCTGGCTGCTGGCCATCCCCATCGGGGTCTACTCCGCCACCCGCCAGTACTCGCTCGGCGACTACGCCTTCACCACCCTGGGCTTCGTCGGCGTCGGCGTCCCCGGGTTCATGCTCGCCCTGCTCGTGATGTGGTTCGCCTACGCCAACTTCGGGGTGGACGTCGGGGGCCTCTTCTCGGACCAGTACAAGAACGCCCCCTGGAGCGCCGCCCGCGCCCTCGACCTGCTCGGTCACATCTGGATCCCGGCCCTCATCCTGGGCATCTCCGGCCTCGCCGGACTGATCCGGATCATGCGCGCCAATACCCTGGACGAGCTGCACAAGCCGTACGTCACCGCGGCCCGCGCCCGCGGCGTGCCCGAGGGGCGGATGATCTGGGAGTACCCCGTGCGGGTGGCCCTCAACCCGTTCATCAGCACCGTCGGCTACGCCCTGCCGCAGCTGGTCAGCGGGGCCACCCTCATCGCCATCGTGCTCAGCCTGCAGACCTCCGGCCCCCTCTTCTACCGCGCCCTGCTCTCCCGGGACATGTACCTCGCCGGGGCCTTCATTTTGCTGCTCTGCTCGCTGACGGTGATCGGCACCCTGATCTCGGACCTGCTGCTGGCCTGGCTCGACCCGCGCATCCGCTACGGATCGGGCGGCTGAGATGGCCTCACCCGAGATGGCCGCATCGAAGCTGACCTCGTCGGACCTCGCCGCGTCCGAGATGTCCACCCTGGCCCCGCCGCCGCCGGCGCCGGCCGGCGCCCCGGCAGCGCCCGGCGCCGCCGGGGACGCGGGGGACGCCGCGCCGCCCCCTGATCTGGACGAGCGCCGCGCCGGGTCCGTCGTCGCCTCCCAGTGGCGCCTGATGTACTGGCGCTTCCGGCGCCACCGCCTGGCCGTCGTCGCCACCTTCGTCGTCGCCGCCTTCTACCTGGTGGCGGTCTTCTGCGAGTTCGTCGCTCCGATGGACCCGAACAAGATCTCCAACCAGTACCGCTACGTCCCGCCGATGCCGATCAGCTTCATCGACCAGGACGGGCACTTCTCGCTGCGCCCGGGCGTCTTCGGACTGAAGGGCACGCGCGATCCGGTCACCCTGCGCCAGTCCTACGTCCCGGACACCACCCGCTGGACGCCGATCCACCTGTTCGTCCAGGGCGACAAGTACAAGATGTGGGGCATCTGGCCGGCCGACCGGCACCTCTTCGGCCTGGGGCAGACCCAGACGGCGGCGGCGCCCGCGCCCGGCGCGGGCGCCACCCCCGCGCCGGGCGCGGCCGTGACGCCCACCGCCAGCGGCGCCGGCGCTCCCGGGGGCCTGACCGGAATCGGCTCCATCACCGGCTTCGGCGGGCAGAACGCCGCCGCCACGCCGGCCGCCACCGTCGCCCCGGCCGCCACCGTCGCCCCGGTCGCCCCGGAC